>JAOXRU010000550.1 GCA_025800395.1 Flavobacteriaceae bacterium | reverse complement strand
CTAGATTTTGGTGAAATACCTAAATAATCACAAAGGGCTTTTCTTGTTTTAAAACGATTGCTCAATATAGATTCTAGCCAGATTAAACGTTTTTCAAACTTAAAACTAGACTGTTGCTTGCGTAAGGATTTTATCTCTGATACGCTTTCTTTTATTGTAAATTCTCTTGGTTTTGCCATCCTTAAAGATAATCAAAAACAACGACTTCACCAACTTAAATTGGTATTATTTCTTATATAACAACAAACTCTCTGAAATTCGTTTTATCAATAATGTGTTCTTTCGAATGGTAGGTCTCCACAAAAGTTTTCGGAAGCCTAACAGACTTCTTTGCATTCCATTTAAATTCAAACCCAGTTAACTTCCCATTATTTTCTTCCACAAAATCTACTTCCTGTTGCTGTTTTGTTCTCCAAAAATAGGTTTTGGAAAGTGTGTTTTTATAGGTGTTTTGTTTCCGCCTTTCTGCAATTAAGAAATTCTCCCAAAGCGCCCCAGTATCTTGCCTTAAGCTTAGGCTATTGAAATTTCCAAGAACCATATTTCTTACACCTGTATCATAAAAGTAAATTTTCTTGTTTTTTTTAATCTCATTTCTCAAGTTCCCGCTATAACTACCAAGTTTAAAAATCACATAGCCCTTTTGGAGTATATCTATATAACTTGAAATGGTGTTCTTGTCTACACCAACAAGCTGCGAAAGCTCGTTATAATTCACTTCACTACCTATTTGAAGCGCCAATGATTGTACCAATATCTCAAGAACTTCTGGCTTTCTTATTTTTGAATATGCCATGATATCTTTGTATAGGTAGCTGTTTACAAGTTGTTTTAATATTTCCTTTTCTTCTCCAGGATGGTTCAACACATCGGGGTAAAAACCATATAAAAGCCTATTTTCCAATTGTTGCTCTGACAACACATATCCATGTTTCGCTTCATATTCTTCCCAACTAATCGGCAATAGTTCGTATTCCCATTTACGGCCAGTCAAAGGTTCATTCAATTCATTGGACAAATCGAATGAGGACGAGCCACTAACAATAAGCTGAACATCCTTAAATTGATCCACAATTATCTTAAGGGTAAGGTCTATGCCTCTAATTCTTTGGGCTTCATCTATGAAAACAAGCTTGTTTTGTCCAATGATGCTCTTCAATCTTTCGGTACTTGGCATACTAAGTAGCGCTCGTACAGTAGAATCATCTGCATCAAGAAACAAGTATTCCTCCTGAATTAATTGTGCTTTAATTAAAGTAGTTTTACCTACTTGTCTTGGTCCAATAAGCACGATTGCCTTGCCTCGTCCAATCTTACTTTTTACGATTTCAGTTAAAGTCCTGTCGTACATGCGATGAATTTTCATCACAGATAAGAAAACGTTTTTATACTCACCAAAAGTTATGACCAAAAGTGAATATGTTCACTAATTAGACCATCAGAGTAACTATAAATGACGCCAAGACCTGTCCGGTAAATATTATAACAGTGAAGCAGCTTTGAGTTGGTGTGGGGGCTGTTATGGGTCAGCGTGAACATGCCATCAAATCTTCCGGGCGTATGCAATACGCCCTTACCAAGGAACTATTATTCAATCCTCGATTAACGAAAACCTATCCCTTTCCCTTAAACCCTCATTTTCAATCAAAACACCAAAGTACGGGCGTATTGAATACGCCCCCATTCTCAAATATATTTCCCCATGAGCAACACCTCAAACGAATCCCATTCAAACAAACGCATGCAATCCAACGTGACGCCCACGCTTCTCACATTAATACCAATAACCTGTTAATTTCCTATTACTCCAAAGCCACCAAAACGCCTATCTTTACCCTTTCGCAAAATCTAGTGCCTAATTCTCCTAGATTTTCTTTATTTTTGTTTCAAATTTAACAATACCGTTAATTAAAGTTATAAAATGATAAACGACGTTCTAAACCAACTCGGCATTAAAGACAGCAACCAAGGAACTTCCACAGGAAGCAATTGGTTTTCAAACGGAGCGGAGATCGCTTCTTATTCTCCAGTAGACGGCAAGCTGATTGCAAAAGTTAGCACTACTACCAAAGAAGATTACGAACAGGTGATGACTGCTGCCACAGAAGCATTTAAGACTTGGCGTGTAATGCCAGCTCCACAACGTGGAGAAATCGTAAGACAATTTGGCGAAAAGCTTAGAAAATATAAAGAGCCTTTAGGAAAATTGGTTTCCTACGAAATGGGAAAATCTTACCAAGAAGGACTTGGAGAGGTTCAAGAAATGATCGATATCTGTGATTTTGCGGTAGGTCTATCTCGTCAGTTACACGGTCTTACCATGCACTCCGAGCGTCCTGGTCACCGTATGTACGAACAATACCACCCATTAGGCGTAGTGGGAATTATTTCTGCCTTCAACTTTCCAGTTGCCGTATGGAGTTGGAATACGGCACTAGCATGGATTTGTGGCGATGTTTGTATATGGAAGCCATCGGAAAAAACACCATTGTGTGGGGTTGCTTGCCAAAACATCATCCAAGAAGTATTAGAAGAAAACAACCTGCCAGAAGGTATCTCATGCTTGATTAATGGCGACTATAAAGCAGGAGAAATGATGACCAACGATACCCGTGTACCATTGGTTTCTGCTACTGGTTCTACACGTATGGGTAAAATCGTTGCCCAAACCGTTGCTGGTCGTCTTGGAAAATCTTTATTAGAGCTTGGAGGAAACAATGCCATTATTGTTACCCCAGATGCAGATATTAAAATGACGGTAATCGGAGCGGTATTTGGTGCTGTTGGAACTGCGGGACAACGCTGTACTTCTACTAGACGTCTAATTATACACGAAAGCATTTATGACAAGGTAAAAGATGCGGTAGTTGCTGCTTATGGACAATTGCGCATTGGAGATCCTTTGGACGAAAACAACCACGTAGGGCCACTTATCGATAAAGATGCGGTAGCCATGTACAACGCCGCTTTGGAAAAAGTAGTAGCCGAAGGTGGTAACATCTTGGTTGAAGGTGGTGTGTTAGAAGGTGAAGGCTACGAAAGTGGTTGCTATGTAAAGCCAGCCATTGCGGAAGCCAAAAACGAATTTGAAATTGTACAACACGAGACTTTTGCGCCTGTATTATACCTTATAAAATATAGTGGAGAAGTAGAAAATGCCATCGATATTCAAAATGGGGTAGCACAAGGATTGTCTTCTGCGATTATGACCAACAATTTGCGCGAAGCAGAGCGTTTCCTATCCCATGCTGGCTCGGACTGTGGTATTGCCAACGTAAACATTGGTACTTCCGGTGCAGAAATCGGCGGTGCTTTTGGTGGTGAAAAAGAAACTGGTGGTGGCCGAGAATCTGGTTCCGATGCTTGGAAAATTTATATGCGTCGCCAAACCAATACGATCAACTATACAACCGAATTGCCTTTAGCACAAGGCATTAAATTCGATTTATAATCAAAATCGCTAATCCCCTCAAAAAGCCCATTTCTTTAGGATATGGGCTTTTTATTTATCTGCTATTTATTATTGAAGCTTCCCAAATTGAGATAAGCAATCTAAGTTTGCTACAATTGACCAATTTTTAATACCCTTAAAAAGTAGCTTAACAAACCATTTATCTTACAAAAATTCAATTCCGTCTATACCTTCAAGTTATTTAGCGAAAAATACTACCCAAATATATGTGTAAAGTTAATTTTAGTCTTATAACTATTTAAATTAATTATTATGAAAAAACTATTAAGTTTTGCATTAATATGCATATCCGTTGTTGCTATTGCTGCAGAAAAAAACACCACCACAGAGAGAAATTCTTTAGATAATATTGTGGTTTCCTCTCAGAAGGTTGAAGAAGGAATAGAATTTTACGGCAATGGATGTAGACATTTTGCAAATCGCGTTTATGATGAACTCAGAGAAGAAGGTTATACACATAGACAAGCAAGAAAAGAAAGAAGAATAGCCGTTCGACAATGTCGAAGTATGAATTAATTTAATTCAAAAATTAACGGGGGTTTGGCTTAAAAAGTCAAACCCTATATAACCTTAAACAAATTGCAGATAACAACCGTACTATAAAATGAAACGTAAAGAACTTCTATTATTGAGTTTATGTATATTCATAATTACCTCTTGTTTTTCACAAAGAAACAAAGCCCTCGCCAAAGCCAAAATTAGTTACGGTATTTCCATAAAAGTAGATAGAACTAAAAAGTCTACAAAACTTTTATCCGAAGTAATTCCAAATTTTGCTTCTAAAGTCGAAGCTGCAGCTGCCGAATTTGATTTCACCTTATTACTAAACGATAGTATTTCTTTGTTTTTCTTAGAAAAGAAATTGTATTCCAATAAAAATGCCGCTGGCTTTGCAGAATCTCTATGCGGTTACTTTGGGCGAGTTCAGCAACAAGCTACATTATATATCACAGAAAATCTAGAAGAAGACTTTGGTAAATTTCTGGTATCGCGTCCTTACCAAAAATGGGAACTACAAAACGAGACCAAACAAATAGGAGACTATACCTGTTTTAAGGCCACTACATTTACCACCACTACTAATCCTAAGGGAAAGGTTTTTAGACATGATTTTACGGCTTGGTACAGCCCGCAACTACCCTACAAATTCGGGCCTGCTGGATATGGTAATCTTCCTGGATTAATCGTAGAGCTTCAAGGAAAAAATTTCACTTATGGTATTAAAAAAATCGAATTCTTTAATTCTAATGAGAGCAAGAAGCGCAAAATACCTAAACTAAAAAAACTAAAACAAATTTCTGAAGAAGAATTAGAAAAACTAGCTGCAGAAGACGAAAAACGTTGGCAAAACCGTCCTTAGTAATATATGCCCCCTAAATAATGTCTTATAAAAAACCCCTTATTGTATTATTTTTTATAGCCGCTAGTATATGTTCTGCACAAGAAAATCTTCTTAAGATTAGTGGCAAAATTACAGATAGTTTACAACAGCCTATATACAATGCAACTATAATTGCAACACCTAAAATTACGGGTAAAAAAATAGTATACGCCATTAGCAATACTCAAGGTGTTTTTGAATTGCAACTGTTAAACAACAAACCATATCTACTACAAATTTCCTGTCTTGGGTATTTCTCTATTACAAAAAAAGTAAGTTTTTCTAAGGATACCAGCTCCTTCAACTTACAGTTAAAAACCCAAGTAGAAGAATTAGATGAAGTAGTTATTCAATACGATTACAAGCCCATAGAAAAAAAGAAAGATACCACAACCTATAAGCTAAACGCTTTTACCAATGGGAATGAATTTAAAATGAAAGATGTTTTGGCAAAATTGCCAGGCATAAAAATAGAAGACAACACTATTAAAGTACAAGGTAAAAGAGTTACCAAATTACTCGTAGAAGGTAAGAGTTTTTTTGATGGCAGCACCAAATTAGCAGTAGAAAACATACCTGCCGATGTAATGGACAAAATAGAAATCATATCTAACTACAAAGAATCGGAGTTATTACGTAATTTATCAGATAACGAAGATTTAGCTTTAAATGTAGTATTAAAAGAAGATAAAAAAGATTTCGCTTTTGGCGATCTAGAGCTTGGTGCTGGTATTAAAAAATTCTATACCCTTCACCATTCTTTATTCAAATACAACCCAAAATCAAACTTTAGTTTTATTGGGGACATCAATAATTTTAACAATAACAGTTTAAGCTTTAAAGATTTATCTAGGTTAGTTGGAGGTTCTAGTAATTTGTTAGGGAGAAATTCACTTACTCAAAATTTAATCCGCTTTGCTTCTAATCCTAATAATCGATATGAATCGGTTACTAGATTTTCAGCATTAAACTTTTACCATGAGTTTTCAAGCAAGTTAAACATATCTGGATATACTATATACTCGAATAATGATGTTGTAAAAAAATCCCAATCCACAAGAGAATACTTTAACAATCTAAATATTATAGAAAGAAGAACAAACAGTAGCGATCATGACGATTGGGTTGCCATGTTAAATCTTAAATTAGATTATAATCCTAGCAGCAATCAAAAGTGGCTATATCATATAAACTATTTTCAAGATGGAACCAAGTACAACAAACAATCTATATCCTCTTCAGAAAGCGAAAAACAATTCACCAACAGCGCAAACGGTAACAACAAAACTTTTTCCCACAATTTTGAAGGGTATTTTAGATTAAATAGTAAACACACATTAGGAGTTGCTTTTAGGCAGAATTTTACGAAATCTAATTCTATTCAAAACTGGAACAGTAACGCTACATTCTTAGAGATGTTTATACCGCTAAATATAGCAAACCAGTATCATCTTCAACAACAGGGTAAAGTAAACTCCCATAACTTAAATCTTAAAATAAAAGATTACTGGTTAGCAGGCAGGTTTTTTCATCTATTTTATCACCTAGGGTTAAACTACAAAAATACCAGTCTGGTTAATAACATAGACCAGCTACTAAACGCAAATGAAATATACAATTTTACTGAGTTTTATAATAATAGCGATATCACGCTCGCCGACCTCAACTTTGGATTAGGTATAAAAACGCAGCTTGGTAAATTTCAGTTTATCGTTGAAGCTATACCGCATCATTATCAATTCAACAGATCAAACTTAAAAACCGCCACTTTCTTTATAGAACCAAAACTTAAAATCAATTACAATATTGAAGAAGATATAGATTTAGATTTCCACTATAATTATTCCAACAGATACTTAGATAATTCCAATTATATAAACCCCTTAAAAATAACAAGCTTTAATACCGTTTTTAAGGGTAATGTTTCGCTATTGGATGAACGATCCCATAATTTTAGTCTTTTTTATGGTAATTATAAAAATGTAGATGATTTTTATTTAGATACTTCTCTAGATTATAGTATTAATAACCCAGTTGTAAACAATAATATTATTCAAATTGGTATTAACCAACTAAACCAACCTATGCTTCTTCGCTTACCAGAAGAAACCCTAAATTTATTTACAGATTTTGGATTAATATTTAATAATTTTAGTGTAGAGTTTGAAGCTAATATCGACTGGTCAAAAGAAAATCAACTAATCAATAATAATTTTAACAAGGTCTATTCTTTTCAGTATAGCTTGGGAAATAAATGGCTAGTTAAACTGAATAAAACCGCCCAATTAAGTTTGGAATATGAGCATATAGGGTATCACATTACTTCAGGAGAAAAATACAAATCAACAGATGATATAATTTCTCTTACATTTGAATCTCGTTTTCTAAAGAACTTCCTTTTTAAAACAGATTTCTCTAGTCACTTTGTTAGGGATTTTAGTAACGCTTCTCAAAATTACCAGCTACAAAATTTGTATTTAGGTTACGCTAAACCCAATAAGAAATTTTCATATAGCTTGAATTTCAAGAATATTTATAACAACGGACTAATTGTAAACAATAGTTTTAGCAATAATCTTGTTATATCCCATCAAATATTTACACTACCACGTGTTTTGCTCTTTAGTTTAAAATATAAGTTTTAGACACAATTAATCAGCCAACACCCGCTGCAAAGTAGTTACAACCGTTGCAGGCTTAATGGTATCCATCACCTTCTCATAGCCTTTTGGCTGTTTGTTGCCATAAACAGAAGTTGGCAAAAACGGAAACTGCGCTCTATCGGCAAGTATTGCGTTTTCTAAGGGTTGGGCATAAGGCGCAAAACCGGTAACTGGGTGGGTAACACCCCAAATAGTAACCACTGGGATGCCATAATTAGCCGCCAGATGGGCATTACCAGAATCCATGGCCAACATCAGTTTTAAGTTTGAAATTAGCGCTAATTCCTCCGCAAACTGCAATTTGCCAGCCATATTAAAAACCCCTTCAAACTTGCTGGCGATAGCTTCCAATTGGGCAGTTTCTTCTTTACCACCCCCAAATAAAAGGATCTGATAATTACCCGTTTTATTTAAACTTGCTATTACTTCCTTCATTAGCTCTAAGGGATACATTTTCCCCTCAAAAGCCGCAAAAGGTGCTATACCTATAGCAGGTTTACTAGAATCTATCCCCAATGCTATAGCCTTATCTGGAAAATCCTTCGTTTCTAAAAAATGTGCCTCTTTCATGTTTACAGGAAATCCAAGACCACCAAAAACATCGGCATAGCGCTCATGGGTGGTTTTTATAGGTGCCAATTCCTTAGTGCTCCATTTGGTAAGAGCCTTCTTTTCTGCACGACCCTTATCTATTTGAATAACGGGTATTCGATGCGCGAAAAAAAACCTTTTGAGAATTTGAGTACGCAACACATGGTGTATGTCTGCAACGGCATCTACTCCCAAAGCCCTGGTGATTTTAAATAATTTGCGTAGGCCCCAAACACCTTTGTGTTCGTTTTTAAAATCGGCAGCAACAAAATCGATATTGTCTATACCAGCAAAGAGTGGTTTAAAAAACGCTCTAGAAACAACCGTAATTCTCAGATTCGGATAGGTTTTTCTTAAAGCAATTAAAACAGGCACTGTCATAGCTACATCTCCAAGAGCAGAGAAACGCAAGACCAATACATGCTTGTAAACATTATTTTTTTTCACGTAAGACTGGATTTAGCTCCGCATCGTTATACATCTTCATTTGTTTATAAACTTTCATGTATTTATCTCCATTTTCAATTGCAGTAAGCAACTGATCTATGGCGGTTCCTAAATCCTGCTTTTGCTCTAACAAAACATTCAATTTGGCTTGGCAAGCTTGCTTATGTGCAGCATCGGCATCGGTGCGATCTACCTCCTCCTGCATATGATAAATTTTCAATGCCAAAATAGAAAAGCGATCAATAGCCCAAGCCGGGCTTTCAGAATTGATAGTAGCATCAGCCGCAACGGTTACATTTTTGTATTGCTGCAAAAAATAACTATCTATATACTCCACCATATCGGTACGATCTTGGTTAGAAGCATCTATTTTTCTTTTAAGAGTTAAAGCGGCTACTGGGTCAATTTCCGGATCTCGAATTATGTCTTCATAATGCCATTGTACGGTATCGATCCAATTTTTTCGGTATAATAAATGATTAATTAGATCCGATTCTGGATATGGGTTTTCAAATTCTTGGTTAACATCATCTATCAAATGATACTTTTGAATACTCTCTTCAAAAATCTTAAAAGCTACGCTGCTAAAAGTCATTCTAATTAGGTTTAGGGTGCAAATATAGCAGTTAAAAGGAGATTAATAACTGTCATAGCTCATAAAACGAAATATCCCCC
>JAOXRU010000543.1 GCA_025800395.1 Flavobacteriaceae bacterium | reverse complement strand
GGCATGAAAATGCTGACTAATTGTACGCAGCGGATCCAAAATACTATTGCGTTTTAATATGCCCGATTTAAAAGCCACTAAAACCCTCTTTGCTGGGGTATAAGTAGCTTCCATAGGCACCACCAAGGTAGGCACATCGGTTTGTTTTACAATTTTCCCAGTAGTATTTCCTAAATAATATTCTTGGTGAATATCGTTTCCTCTAGAAGCAATTATAACCAAATCTACTTCTAACTCCTTATTAAAACTCTTAATTGCACTTACCGCATCGCCTTTGTAAGTAACTATTTTAATGGTTACCCCTTTAGCATCTATACTTTGTACTACTGTTTTAAGGTATTCTTTGGCATTTTCAGCTACTTTCTTCTCTACATTTGCCAAACTTCCAGACCTCGATTTCATCGAAAAAGAGCGCATTACAAATAAATCAGCACCAAAATCATTGGCAAAATCTACAGCATATTGCAAAGTAGATTTTGCATTGTCGGAAGGTCCCAAAGGAACAAGTATGTTTTTCATAGTTAAGCGAGTTTGTTAGCATAATTTCCTTTTGCAGTATGCAAACGGCATCGTATAAAATTACATTTTATTTGGTTATCACAAAAAATCTATAACAAAAATTGGTGTTCAAAAGCAATTCTAAGCAACTTCGCTATTTTTGCTATACAAAACCACCAAATGCGGAAAAACAAAATACAATACAAAGAAATTAACAAGCTAGCTTTACCATCTATAGTAGCAGGAATAGCAGAGCCATTAATATCGCTAACAGACATCGCAGTAATTGGTAATGTACAAACCCATGCCGTAGAAGCATTAGCTGCCGCAGGTATTGTAGGGTCTTTTATTGCCGCCGTGGTGTGGACGCTAGCACAAACCAAAACCTCCATTTCTAGTATTGTCTCTAGGCATTTGGGTGCCAACCGCCTACATGCT
>JAOXRU010000538.1 GCA_025800395.1 Flavobacteriaceae bacterium | reverse complement strand
GAGCCTCTAATTGTTTTGGTTTCACCCAAAACCATGGTAATTACAAGGTTTTGTCACTAATTTGGCCTTAATTTTGCCTTATTTTTTCCAAGGTTCATGGAAAAGGCTTGGTTTCATCCAAAACCATGGTATTTACAAGGTCACTAATGTGGCCTGGATTTGGCCTTATTCTTTCCAAGGTTCCAGGAAAAGGTTTGGTTTCACCTAAAACCTGGTATTTACAAGGTTTTGTCACTACTTTGGCCTTAATTTGGCCGTATTTTTTCCAAGGTTCATGGAAAAGGCTTGGTTTCATCCAAAACCATGGTATTTACAGGGTTTTGTCAGTAATTAGTTTGGCAATTCGGCCTTTTTTTTCCAAGGTTCCGGGAAAGCGTTCGGTTTCACCCAAAACGATGGTATTTAAGTCTTGTCACTAATTTGACTTTATTTGGCCTTATTTTTCCAAGGTTCTGGAAAAGCTTTCGGTTTCACCCAAAACACTTGTATTTACATGGTTTTGTCACTACTTTAATTTAGCCTTGTTTTTAGCAAAGGTCTGGACAAGGACTACGTGTCACCCATTAAATACAAGGTACGGTATAATATATTAGAATCTACCAAGCTGATCACCAAACATAACATGTCGTCGGAATTTCAGGTACCTAAAAATGAAGGTATATACTTACTCACCAAAAAAGGCTGTGTAGGGCTAAGGGAAAACCGACACCCAAAATAGCCTTAAGGATTTGTACCTGCATTTTCGGTACCTGAAACTTTAGGTGAGTGAACTATGGCATTTACAAGGGTTTGCCACTAATTACTTCCAACAAGGAAATGTGAACTAATCCACTGTTTGTTTCCATTTAAGTTTATTATTCTTTCGAAATGTCTGGGAAATACCCTCCCCAAAACTAACACAGGCCCTGAAAATCATTGGTTGGAAGATGAATTTCCTTTTGGGATGGCCTATTTTCACGGGCTTATGTTAGTTTCAAGGGGTGTGATATAGTGGTTTCATGGGTTCGCAAAAATTTGGCCGTGATTCCAAAGGAGTGGTTTTCACCCAAAACTGCGGTATTGGGAAGAATTCAGAATTTAGTTTCACCCAGCACCATGTAGAATTATAAATGCAAGGTTTGCAAACGTCGGAGAAGGGAAGAAGTGGTTACCAAGGAAAATCATGGTAATGAAATTGTCACCTGAGGGTTTTGACTTTTATTCTGGAAACCCTAATTTCCGGAATTAAAAAAAAAAACGGAGTCTTTTGTTTCTAATTTCTTTTTTCTGGAAACTCTAATTTCCAGAATTAGAGTAAAATAAAAAATAATTGTTTCCAACTTCTGGCCTCCCAGAATTCCCATTTTTTCAAGGAGTTTCTACGCCATTTCATAGAATGATAACTCCATTGCCACTACCATCAAGACAACCAAAAACAATATGTTTAACAAGAGACGATGTGGAAGATGCACAAGAGCAAGTTTTTCCCAGAAATGATGTCAGCACGAGAAACCAGTAGCTGTAGAGATGAAAGGACAGATATGGATAAGAAACAAAAACTGATATATTGCCCATTACAAGCTTCAGGGCAAGATGCTGATGTTGATGCTGGGCTAAATGTGGTGTCAGGGTTTTAAACATTCAAAAAAGTTAAATCACATAAGTTATTGCATAATAAGAAATATAGAGATGAAGTATTCAGAACACTGGCCCAAACTGGATACATATCACAGCCTGCTTTTATCAGTATCCAGAACTAATTGAACAAGAAAAGCAAGCAAAAGGACAAGAGTATAAATAAAAGTTTAGAAACTAGGCAGATTATATGCAGATAACATCTTTAACAAATGTATAGCTCCTATATCAGTAAGAAATGTTATTGATTAAAAAAATATACTCATTATTAAGAACAATGATTGCAACTAAAACTAGATTGAAGAAGACCAAGCAGGTAGAAGATGATGACTTGTTACTTGTTACGACGTTATCTTAAATACTCACACGTACAATCCATCAGAAAACTGACAGAAGTTGGAAAGGCAGAAGTTGGAAACAAGTAGGAATAGAAGAGACAACATGAAGAACAAGATTTCGACGCCAACCCTGCAAAAACGCAATCCTGTCCTGCTATGAGGATAGAAGCTAGAAAAGAAGCTGCTGACAAACTCATCAATGGCATTCGGCCAAAGGATGATAAGGAACTTGAAAAAGGGCTAAAAGAATATGAAAAAGGCAGTGACAAAGTATGAGAATGCAGAACCCATAGGTTCAAGAATAATTGTAAGGCAGGCAGTAAGGAAAGCAACAAAGACAAGGACACAACAAGCCATATCAGTAAGGCTAGGGAAAAGGACTAGCCCAGAAGACCTAGCAAGGGCATCGAAAGCAATAACCAAAATAGCAAGGGATAGACTACTGACAAACATAAAGACTTATGCCATTCAACATGTACCTTTCTCTCTATCAGGCACTAAAACGGCAAGTTTACAGAA
>JAOXRU010000521.1 GCA_025800395.1 Flavobacteriaceae bacterium | reverse complement strand
TTTTATTTTTTCTTTTTTAGAAGAAGCTATTTGCGCTTGTGCGTTATGCAACAAACACGTGAGTAAAAGGAGTAAAGTAAGTTTAAGTTTCATAATGGATGAATTATAAACAACAAAGGTACAAAATGCTTTGCAAGAGGGATAGAACGGCATGTTGAAGTTCTTTTTTCACCGAAGCCTTAGCGGAGGTGAAAAAAAACGACTAGTGAAAGCCCGACTCCTGTTACAAGCAAACCTTAGTTTGGTTGTGCCAGGAGGCTTGCCCAAAAAATAAAAAACGACAAATAGAAAACTACTTGTCGCCTTTTTATAGTTGTTTTACAGGAATTATTCTTGATTAAATTTTTTAGAATAACGCTTATATAGCTTGGTTTGGTGGGTTTCTAAGCTAATATCTCTACCATCGATAAAAGCATGTGTAAGAATGTTGGTTCGCATGTCTAGTGCATCTCCTTCGCTAATAAATAGGGTGGCACTTTTGCCAATTTCCAAGCTGCCATAAGTGTTTTGGATACCTAATAGTTTGGCAGCGTTGAGGGTAATCATTTGCAGTGCAGCCTCTTTGTTCATGCCATGTGCCACTACGGTTCCAGCATAGAAGGGGAGGTTTCTGCCATTCATACGTTCCATTTGTCCGCTATTTTCCAAAGCAACTGTAACCCCTGCATCGTGTAGCAATTTTGGCAATTTATAGGGCAGATCGTAATCTTCGTCTTCGCTACTGGGAACGCTATGTGTTCTGCTTACCAATACGCCTATCCCGTGTGCTTTTAACACATTGGGCATTCGGTAGGCCTGATTGCCACCAACCAAAACTATTTTCTTTACGCCGTTCTCTTTTGCAAAAGCAATAGCATCGCGAATTTCCCTTTCTTTTTTGGCGTGAATATAAAGGGTTTGCTTCCCATTAAATAACCCAAGCATGGCCTCGTAGGGTAAATCTTTTTCCTCTTGTTTTGCCTTGCCATAGGCAACGGATTTGCTAAAGAATGTCTGCAATTCGTTTATTTGTTTGCTGTAATTTTTGTTTGGACTAATGGCAGCTTCGCCCATCCATACTCTTCCTCTGCGGAAGCTAGCAGGCCAGTTGAGGTGTACGCCATCGTCTTTTACGATGGTAGCATCTTCCCAGTTCCAGGCGTCTAGTTGCATTATAGACGAAGTGCCCGAGATACGACCACCTCTTGGCGTAGATTGTGCCAGCAAGATACCATTTGGGCGAAGGCTTTCCACTACTTTACTTTCGGTATTAAAAGCAATTTGTGCCCGCACATGAGGTAGCATATTTCCTAGTTCATCGAAGTCTAAGGTTGGCCTAACGG
>JAOXRU010000493.1 GCA_025800395.1 Flavobacteriaceae bacterium | reverse complement strand
TCCCGTTTCATCCAATGCAAATAGTTGACGTGTAAAGACCAAGTGAAACCATCGAACTTGGGTTATACACAAACAGCAATCATGAAAAGAACGAGTCAGTCAGAAAATTGTATGCATAACAAGAGGCTGCAAGTAGCCTTTACTCATGCGCGGGTACTCATGGGTTCCTCGGTTTACAGCCCTGGCCCTGAAGAAGACTAATCTGGGTTTGTCGAAATTTTGGCCAATTAAATAAATCTGCCATTTTGCCATTGTGCTAGCCTTGCATCCAGTTTAGTTTTTTATACCTTTTGTTAGTACTGAATACATAAGAGTTTTAGTAATTTTCAGAGAATTTACAATATGAAGAACTGGAAGAAAGTTAAGGTAAACATAGAGAAACATATGTGTGTTAGCTTTGCAATTATGCCAAAAGAAAAAGTTCATGCCACTATTTATTGTCCAAATGTAGCCCGTAGTTTCTGATCCATAATCCATAGCCAGTAGTCCACAGTCCCGGTTCCAATATTTGTGGCCACTTTGAACATCGAGTTTCGCCGATA
>JAOXRU010000490.1 GCA_025800395.1 Flavobacteriaceae bacterium | reverse complement strand
GCCCGTTTCTATTATGTTAGCCACGGCAATGCCACAATCACCTGCTATGAAGAGAACTTTAGAGAACTTGGAGCTGTAAAATTATCCCCAACGGCAAACCGAAAACCTTTACGATAAGAAAACAAGCCGAGAGCTGGAGCGTCTTCGATCGTTGCATGTCTCGGTTCTGACAGAATTTAGGAGGATGTTTTATAATCGTGTGCAATGAGAGCAAAAAAACAGAGAGAGCCGAAAGAATGGAGAGAACTAATTGGCAAACACTGCAAAAAAAAAGTCTACAACACGAAACACCGCCTGATTAGACCAGATATCAGATATCGGCGAAACTCGATGTTCAAAGTAACCACAAATATTGGAACTGGGACTGTTGACTACTGGCTATGGATTATGGATCAGAAACTACAGGCTAATTTGGACAATAAATAGTGGCATGATTTTTTTATTTTGGCATAATTGCAAAGCTAACACAAATATTTTTTTCTATGTTTACCTTAATTTTCTTCCAGTTCTTAATATTGTAAATTCTCTGAAAATCACTAAAACACTTATGTATTCAGTACTAACCAAATGAGGTATAAAAAACAAAACTGGATGCAAGGCCAACACAATGGTAAATTGGTAGATTTCTTCAATTGGCCAAAATTTCGACTAACCAAATCAGTCTTCTTCAGGGCCAGAGCTGTAAACCGAGGCACCCATATGTACCAGCGCATGAGTAAAGGCTACTTGCAGCCTCTTGTTTCTGTCATATCTGGGGATTCCCCACCTTAACAAAGTAGGAGCGATAGTTTGAATCACACAAGTATGCCGTTAATTTGGGGTCCTTATAGGATGAAACTGATAGATGATAGAGAAGGTTCTGCTCTTGTAATGTTGGAGAATTTTTGCTTGGTGTTTTCT
>JAOXRU010000480.1 GCA_025800395.1 Flavobacteriaceae bacterium | reverse complement strand
ACCCTAAAGGTAATAGAATGAACGCAATTCACAACGGCGATGGATCGAGTGGAAATCCGTTTGTTCCTGTGAATTATACCCTAAAGGTAATAGAATGAACGCAATTCACAACAGCGATCGAAACACTATTTTGCTTTCTTCCCCTGTGAATTATACCCTAAAGGTAATAGAATGAACGCAATTCACAACTTCCTCCCCTATTGCATTGGCGTAAATAGCCCTGTGAATTATACCCTAAAGGTAAAGAACTGAAAGCAATTACTCACGGAAATTGTTATTTTGATAAATCGGAGTTTGGGTATGCTCCGTTCCTACGCATTTCACAACAATAATCCTAACAAACATCAACTAAGAACGAGGAAAACCACCCTGTGAATTATACCATTTCTTATTTGAAATGCCCTTAAAAGAAATAGATGAATTTTTTCTTTATAGCTAAATGGATATAAAATGCCACCACACGAAAGGATTCGTGCGGGGACCATAGTAGATTTTAAAAGTAAAAAGACAAAGTTCGAGACAAAAATTTGAAGCATAACCTTTGTTAGGTTGAAAATTTTTAACGATGAAATTTGTTTTTTTACGCAAAAGATACTTGGTATTTTATGTTTATATAGCTATATATAAAACAGAAAAATCAAGCATAGCAATAGCAACGGTTTCTTTTTATCCCGAATAATATTAGAACTTCGTTATGAGGGTGGTAAGTGCAATAAAAACAAGTGCTTTGTTGCTTTCCGCATAGAACTGCTATGGTTAAAGCAAAAAGCAGCGCAGCTTCTTGTTTTTGAAGCAATTTCCATACGTAATAGATTTTCTAATGCGCAATTCGGGATTTGTTGAAATAGAAAGGAAAAAAGGGCTATTTATTGGGGTAATTTTGAGCTAGAAATGGTATTGTGGTTTAAGCTGCGCTTTTTTAACCCAAATCTCACTATTTATAAGGCTTCTGTGAAGATAATTTATAGCGAACTCACGTTATTTATTACAGTAATTATAAATGGTAAAAGGCATTACCAAATACTGTCCGTATCTATGGTGGTCTTTATGCGTACAAAATTGTTTTTGTATACGCATAAAAATGTTTTTGTATGCGGGCAAAATGCATGTTTTATGTGGATAAAAAATGTTTGATATGGTTTGTTTTGCTTTTTGACACCAATTACCAAGGGCGTATTCCGTTTATAAGTAATACCATTCCTATTTTAATACCCTTAAAAAAGCAGAAGTTTTTTTTCTTTATACGAAACAGAAAAATCAAGCCATAGCTACGGTTTCTTTTGATCCCAAATAATATTAGAGCTTCGTTATGAGGGTTTTAACTGCAATAAAAACAAGTGCTTTATTGTTTTTCTCCATAGCATCGTTATTTTGTGCCTCTGTGTTTTTATTGCAGCTATAGGATTCGCTTGTACAATCAGGTAAGCAAGCGATATTAACTGCCAAATATCATTTTTCGCTTTGCAAATTCCTTGTATTATTGCAGCCAAGAAACTTACTAACCGCCAAGTACATGACCCAAAAACTAAAGAACCGCTGGTTTATAGCCGCCTCCGCTGTAGGTATTCATATTTCTATCGGATCGGTTTATGCCTATTCCGTAATGACCAATCCGGTAAAAGACATTTTTCAAGTAGAAGGAAGTACCGTGAAGTGGGCATTTAAAATAGCCATATTGTTACTCGGTTTTTCCGCAGCCTTCTTAGGGCGCTGGGTAGAAAGGGTAGGGCCAAGAAAATCGGGTACTACAGCTGGTATATTATACGGTTTGGGTATATTAGGCTCTGGCTTAGCAGTGCAAATAGACAGTCTGTATTTGTTTTACCTCAGTTATGGTGTTATAGGTGGAATCGGATTGGGAATAGGCTATATTACCCCAGTAAGCACATTGGTAAAATGGTTTCCAGACAGACGCGGATTAGCCACCGGTATGGCTATCATGGGCTTTGGTTTTTCCGCTCTCATCTTTGGACCAGTGATGCAAAAACTATTTGATACGGTAGGGGTGTCTAATGCTTTTTATGTTTTAGGAATCTTATATATGGCTATTATACTGGCATCGGCCAGATATATAGAACGCCCACCAGAGGGCTATATTCCTATAGGTTTCCATCCGGAAAACAATACTAAAATTAAACCCGATTTGGCCAATATTGATGCCAATTCGGCTTTAAAAACCACTCGGTTTTATTATATGTGGGTCATGATGTTTATCAATATTGCCTGTGGTATCGCCATTATAGCCGCTGCCAGCCCTATGATGCAAGAAAAACTGGCTTATACCCCCATGCAAGCCGCTGCCATAGTTGGACTAATTGGTGTATTTAATGGTTTTGGTAGAATATTATGGTCTGGCTTGTCCGATTTTCTTGGGAGAGCCAACACCTATATTATCTTCTTTTCCTTTCAGGTACTTGCCTTTTATTTCTTACCAAAAATAGGAACCGAACTCTTATTCCTAGGTGTATTATTTACCGTTATTACCATGTACGGGGGTGGTTTTGCTACTTTACCCGCTTTTTTGGGAGACCTTTTTGGAACCAAACAATTGGGTGCCATACACGGCATGATTTTAGTGGCCTGGGCATTGGCAGGGGTAGTAGGTCCCACCATTTACGATATGGTAAAAGAAGCAACAGGCTCCTTAGACACCACCATGAGTGTATTTGCGGTCCTATTTGCAGTAGCATTACTGGTGTCTATTCTCATGAAACGCTTGGTAGATAAGGCACATAACGATATGCAAGTATAGGTATTGGTATCGTTCATTTGAGCGCACCACGCTTAGGCGTGATTTCCGTTTATTGTTTTTATCGTATACTGCAGAGACAAAAGGCCGTTCGTCTCTACTATTCGCCCACCAAGCCTTCCTCTGCGCTAGGAAGCTCAAAACATTCCAAATCGAAATAAGGAACGGCGGCAAAGATATGGTCGAAAATATCGGCCATAATATGCTCATAATTCACCCAATTTTTGTCTTTGCTAAAAGCATAAACTTCTACCGGAACCCCCTGGGTAGTAGGTTGTAATTGGCGCACCATAATGATCATATTGGAATGAATAGCAGGATGCTTATTCAAATAATTTTCTACATACTTTCGAAACAAACCCAAATTGGTTTGGTTTCTACCATTTACCAATAAGCTTTTATCTACATTGTTGGTTTGGTTATGGTTGCGTATGTCTTCTTGTCTATGGTCTATATAATCTGCTATACTACCAATTTTTCGGTATTTATTTAGTAGGTCTTCCGTAAGGAATTGAATACTTCCTACTTTAATAAAAATGGAACGTTTGATGCGTCTACCTCCAGAGTTTTGCATCCCTCTCCAGTTTTTAAAGGAGTCTGAAATAAGTCGGTATGTGGGTATGGTAGTAATGGTATAATCGAAGTTTTGTACTTTAACTGTGGTTAGATTAATTTCAATTACCGTACCGTCTGCGCCAAATTTTTCCATGGTAATCCAATCATCTATTCGTACCATATCGTTTATAGCAACTTGAATACTGGCAACAAAACCAAGAATGGTATCTCTAAACAAAAGAATAATTAAAGCCGATGCAGCACCTAAAGTAGTGATAAAATCGCCTAAAGGTTTTTCAAAGATTTCCGAATAAATAAACACCAATCCAATGGCCCAAATCATCATAATAATGACCTGCGCAAAACTATCTAAAGGTTTGTCTTTATACGTTTTTTGGCTTTTCAGAAAATCTCTGGTAGCTTTCACCATGGATCTACATATCCAAACCACCAAGATAATGAGATATACATCGGTAACTTTTTGAATAAATTTTTGCAGTTTTTCAAAATCTTGAAAAATTATCGGAATATAGAAATACAAGGCTATAAAAGGTAAAATGTGGGCTATATATTTCGGGAAGTTACCCTTAAATAAATAGTTGTCGTAACTGGTTTTGGTTCTTTTGCTAAAGATAAAAAAGCCAGTTACCACTATTTTGCGCAACAAGCGATCTATGAGCAATAGTAAAAGAATAAGTACGATGGTATTCACCGATACATTGATGAGAGCTGCTTTGTGGTGTTCTACGCCTTGTTCCACAAGAAGATCATATAATAAACGACTGATTTTTGTAAAAAATGCTAACATTATTGGCAATTTGAAGTGCAAAGATATTCAATTAGCCCGTATTGAACAGCTTCTTGGTAAAACTGAAACTATTTTTTCTGCAGATTGCTTGTGTAAACCAATACCGTTTGCACAAGCCGACTTATTGTCTTTATTTTGAAAAAAAAATTGAAATATGTTGCGTTTCCTTTTCCTTTTCTTCGTATTGCTTGGTTGTTCAAAAGCTCCTGAGCGTCCTTTGTTCGAAATAGGTGTTGTAGCCGATTGTCAGTATTGTGATTGTGCTGCTACCGAAAAAAGGTTTTACAAAAAGTCTGCTGCCCGATTGCAGGCAGCAATCGATACTTTAAACCAGCACCAATTGGCGTTTGGTATTCATTTGGGAGACTTTATAGACAAGGATTTTGCGAGCTTTGATACTGTTTTGCCTATTTGGAAACAATGGGAGACTACGACCTATCACGTTTTGGGCAATCATGAGTTTAGTGTAGCAGATAGTTTAAAACCCAAAATACTTCCAAAACTCGGTATGCAGCTGCCATATTATAGTTTTGTTTATGACCATTGGCGTTTTTTGGTAATAGACGGCACCGATTTGAGTATGTACGCAAGTAGCGATAGTCTCCAAATACAAGAAAGAGATCTTATGTTTGCACAATTGCAAAAAAAAAGACCCTATGTGCGACCGTGGAATGGTGCGATAAGTAGAAAGCAACTATTGTGGATTGAAAAAGAATTGCAAATAGCAAGTAGAGAAAACCAATTGGTAGGTTTGTTTTGTCATTTTCCCCTGTTGCCAGAAGATGATTTGCACAATCTATGGAATAATAGAGAATTGATCCAAATATTGGAACAACATCCGGTAGTAAAATTCTTTTTTAATGGTCACAATCACGATGGCGCATATGTTAAAAAAAACAACATCCATTATCAAACGTTTAAAGGCATGGTAAACACGCCCAATCAGACCGCCTTTAGTAAAGTCCAGTTTTTTGACAATTACCTTATCATACAAGGCTACGGCAGAGAAGAGAGCAGAAAAATCTTACTTACGGATAAGGAATAAACAACTGCCATGTGTCATGTTTTGAAATGAGTTAAATTTAATGTAAAAAAAACTTAAACAAACATGAGATTTATCAACTTTTGTTCTTTTTTCTACACCTAATTTTGTTCTATATTTTAAACCGAATAGATTATGAAAAGAACAGTATTATTAGCAATTGTTGCATTGTTCAGTTTTAGTTTTGTAGTATCGGCACAGGACCAACCTACAAATGATAATGAATTTTCAAAGTGGCAAGCTCGTGTTAGAGTTTTGGCTGTAGCGCCAAGTGTAGGAGATGATTTGGCAATAGGAACAGTGGACGTATCTACAGCATTTATTCCTGAATTGGATTTCACCTATTTCTTTACAAAAAACATAGCAGCGGAATTGATTTTAGGAACTTCCAAGCACGATGTGGAAGTAGATTTACAAGGAATTGGTAATGTAGATTTGGGACATGTATGGTTATTACCTCCAACCCTCAATTTGCAATATCATTTTTACGCTGGTAATTTGAAGCCATATGTTGGAGCAGGGGTAAACTATACCATTTTCTACGGCATAGATGAAGGTGCAGTAGTAGATATGGATTATGACAACGCTGTTGGATTTTCTTTACAAGCTGGTATTGATTATATGTTGAACGACAAATGGTTCCTCAACGTAGACTTCAAAAAACTATGGTTAAAGTCAGATGTAACCGTAAATGCTGGAGACTTGGGTGTAATCCCAACAGAAGTAGAATTGAATCCTAATTTGATTGGGATCGGTTTCGGTATGAAATTCTAAGAAACAATCAGACCTATTATATAGTTAAAAGGCGGTTCCTTGTAAAGGGGAACCGTTTTTTTGTTTAAGGAATATATTATTTAAAAAATCATAGATTCCTGCCAATTGACACAAATACATTTTTAGTGATCTATTCGAAAACTTAAGAATAATTCCTCTTTTTTTCTATTTTAGCACAGAATTTCAAAAACGATTACAACAAATGAGAATTTTAGGAATAGGATCTCGAATACAACATGCGGAATTTGGCAAAGGAGTCATCACCAATGTAACTTCTCAACATTATTGGGTAACCTTTATCGACTCAGGTCTAGAAACTATTGAATTGGATAGTGAGTTTGAGGTGATAGAACGAGCCGATGACGATGTAGATACGGTAAGTTTTTTTGAGATAGAACGATCTCTTACCACCATACTCCAACGATGGTCTGATGTTTCACAAGCATCTCCTATAGCAGAAAAATGGAAAGGAGGTAAGATGATTTTAGAAGCCGGAGATCCTAATTTGCAAGGAAAAGAAATTCCCATCACGACATTTTTTCACAAAATAGTAATGGTGAGAGATCGCATAAGGGTAATGGAGCAAAAAATCAATTCGAGCAAAACATTAGACGATCAGGACAAAATAGACCTTCAGCAATATATTACTCGTATTTATGGAAGTTTGACCACTTTTAATGTATTGTTCGCCAACAAATCGGATCAGTTTATTGGAGAACGCAGCAAAAAGTAGGGAGAATTACCAAGATCTGGATCAATAGTTTTGCGCCTGCTTGTTTTTGTATAAATACTTCCTTTTTTTGAATTTTATTGCGCGGTATAAAAGATATGGAATTCTAGCAATCTCCGTAAATACCGCTACCATCAAAAACAAAGAATGTAGATTCACTGCAAGATCGGGCTTTTAGGCCATATTAACAACACGTATTTTATTATTTCAAAGGAATGGTCTAATTTTGAAGTTTGCCAAAACGAACCTATGGAAAATGATTTTATAGAAGTACAAGGTGCTAGGGTGCACAATCTGAAGAATATTGATGTACGTATTCCCAGAGAGAAATTAGTAGTGATTACTGGTTTATCGGGTAGTGGGAAATCGTCTTTGGCGTTTGATACCATTTATGCGGAAGGACAAAGGCGTTATATAGAGACATTTTCGGCATATGCCCGCCAATTCTTGGGAGGATTGGAAAGACCAGATGTAGACAAAATAGATGGATTGTCTCCAGTGATTGCTATAGAACAAAAAACAACCAGTAAGTCACCCAGATCTACCGTAGGAACCATTACCGAATTATACGATTTTTTGCGCTTGTTGTATGCGCGCATAGGTCAGGCGCATAGCTACCATACGGGAAAGCCTATGGTAAAGTATTCGGATACCCAGATCCAGCAATTGATACTAAAGGAATATGCCAACAAACGAATTCATATATTGTCCCCAGTTGTTAAAGCTAGAAAGGGGCATTATAGAGAGTTGTTTGTACAAATTGCAAAACAAGGCTATTTAAAAGTTAGGGTAGATGGTGAAATTTTAGATATCACCAAAAACATGCGTTTGGATCGATATAAAACCCACGATATCGAAATGGTAATCGATCGTCTAGCCATAGACCCTTCCATTGATTTGAACAAAAGACTTAGCGAATCTATAAAAACGGCTATGCATCATGGCGATAATATTTTGATGGTAATGGATCATCAAAGTGGAGAAGTACGCTATTTTAGTCGAGATTTGATGTGTGCGGATACCGGTATTTCTTATCCTTTACCAGAGCCAAACAGCTTCTCTTTTAATTCCCCAAAAGGAATGTGTCCTCATTGTAGTGGATTGGGCACGGTATATGAGATAAATCCTAAAAAAGTAATTCCAGATACTTCTGTATCCATCCGAGAGGGAGGTATTGCTCCCCTAGGAAATTACAAAAAATCGTGGGCCTTTAAGCAGCTAGAAACCATAGCTACTCGCTTCGATTTTTCTCTAGATGATCCCATTGCAGATATCCCAAAAGATGCGATGAATATCATTTTACATGGAGGAAAAGAAACATTTGAAGTACATTCCAAAAATTTGGGTGTTTCGCGAAACTATCATATCGATTATGAAGGGATTCACCATTTTATAAAAAGCCAATTCACCAATAGCGAATCGGTAAGCATCAAAAGATGGGCAAAATCCTTTATGGATAACACAAACTGTACAGTATGTAATGGAAGTAGGCTAAAAAAAGAAGCTTTGCATTTTAAAATGGACGGATACCATATCGGTCAATTGGCTGAAATGGATTTGAAGGAATTGGCAAAATTCTTTGAAGATTTACCCAATAAAATTTCAGAAAAAGAGCGGCTTATTGCCTCCGAATTATTAAAAGAGTTGCGAGCCAGAACCCAATTTTTGCTCGATGTTGGCCTAGATTATTTGTCGCTTCACAGAAGTTCTAAATCCCTATCGGGAGGGGAGGCACAACGTATACGATTGGCTACACAGATTGGCTCCCAACTTGTTGGGGTACTCTATATTTTGGACGAACCCAGCATCGGGTTACACCAAAGAGACAATGCCAGACTGATCCATAGCTTGGTACAATTGCGCGATATCGGCAACTCTGTTTTGGTAGTAGAACACGACAAAGACATGATAGAAAAAGCCGATCATGTAATAGATATAGGACCCAAAGCAGGATTTTTTGGCGGAAATATTATTTCCCAAGGAAGCCCAGCAGAACTAAAAAAACAACATACTCTTACAGCAGCATATCTCAATGGAGAGAAAGAAATAGCTGTTCCGCTCAAAAGAAGAAAAGGGAACGGCAAAACTCTCGAATTGCAAGGATGCACGGGTAATAATCTCAAGAATGTTAGTGTCAAACTACCATTAGCAAAAATGATAGGCGTTACAGGCGTATCTGGCAGTGGCAAAAGTACCCTGATCAACGAAACCCTTTATCCCATACTCAATGCACATTTTTTCAATGGAGTAAAAAAACCTTTACCTTATAAAAAAATCAAAGGCCTAGAACATATCGATAAGGTAATAGACATCAACCAAAGTCCAATCGGAAGAACACCTCGGAGCAATCCAGCAACCTATACTGGAGTCTTTAGTGAAATAAGGGCATTGTTTGCCAAAACCCCAGAAGCCGTGATTAGAGGGTATAAACCAGGTCGTTTTAGCTTCAATGTAAAAGGAGGTAGATGCGAAACCTGTGAGGGAGGAGGACTAAAAGTAATAGAGATGAACTTTTTACCCGATGTTTATGTCGAATGCGATGGATGCAATGGCAAACGTTTCAATAGAGAAACCCTAGAGATACGATACAAAGGCAAATCCATATCAGATGTCTTACAGATGTCTATAGACGAGGCCGTTGCCTTCTTTGAACACATCCCAAAAATTCATCGCAAATTGCATACAATAAAACAAGTTGGTTTGGGTTATATTACCCTAGGACAGCAGTCTACTACTTTGTCGGGAGGGGAAGCACAACGGGTAAAACTCGCTACGGAACTTTCAAAAAGAGATACAGGTAACACCTTTTATATCTTAGATGAGCCAACTACTGGCTTGCATTTTGAAGATATTCGGGTATTAATGGACGTGCTCAACGAACTTACCGATAAAGGAAATACGGTCTTGATTATTGAGCACAATTTGGATGTGATTAAAATGGTAGATTATATTATAGATATCGGCTATGAAGGTGGTAAACATGGCGGAGAAGTGGTAGCCGTTGGCGCCCCCGAACAGATAATAAAGAATACAAAAAGTTATACTGCGAAGTATTTAAAACACGAATTAGATTGATATTATGAGAAAAGAGCAACACCCAAAAGGTTGGAACGAGATAAAAACGAATGATTCTTGGGCCATATTTAAAATAATGGGCGAATTTGTAAATGGTTTTGAAAAAATGAGTGCCATAGGACCCTGTGTGTCCATTTTTGGCTCGGCACGCACCAAACCAGAAGATAAATACTATGAGCTTACCGTAAAAGTAGCAGAAGAAGTATCCAAATCGGGTTACGGTATTATTACCGGTGGTGGCCCCGGGATTATGGAAGCAGGAAACAAAGGAGCTTATAATGCCAAAGGCACTTCCGTAGGCTTAAATATAGATTTACCATTTGAACAACACAACAATCCGTTTATAGACCCCAATAAAAGCCTCGATTTTGACTATTTCTTTGTGCGCAAAGTGATGTTTGTAAAATATTCACAAGGATTTATCGTCTTGCCAGGTGGTTTTGGGACATTGGATGAGCTATTTGAAGCCATTACCCTAATTCAAACCCATAAAATCGGACAATTCCCAATTATCTTGGTAGGCACAGAGTTTTGGGGAGGTCTCTTGGATTGGATCAAAACTACTTTACTCGATTTTGGAAATATCAGTGAAAAAGATTTAGACCTGATTCATATGGTAGATAAGCCCGAAGAGGTGGTTGCTATTATAGACAATTTCTATAGAGGATACTCTTTAAGTCCTAATTTCTAAGCCCCAATGAAAAATCTCCTCCCATACTTTTATTGCTTTTTTTTTGTTGGCTGTATAGTTCCTGTGCTGCATGCACAGCAAAAAATAGAGATGGAAGCCGTATTGAAGGAGGGGTTACGAACCATTTTTATTCAGCAGCGACTACAGTTTACCAATACTTCTGATGCTCCTATCAAAAAGATCTATTTGCACGATTGGAACAATGCCTATGCCGATTCGAAATCGGATTTGAGTATTCGACTTACAGAAGAGTTTAAAAGAAATCTCTTTTTGGCACGTGAAGAGGATAAGGGAAATACGTGCATCAACGCCATAGTAGACACCCAGAGGGGAGCGCTTCAGTGGCGCTATTCCAAACAAGATATCATTGAGTTGATTCTAAAAAAAACCTTAGCTCCTGGAGAAAGCATCCATTTAAAGCTCGATTATGAAGTGAAACTTCCGAATGCCAAATTCACCGGCTATGGAAAGCATCATTCTGGATACAATCTGAGATATTGGTATATTTGGCCTTGTAATTTGGAGAATGGACAATGGAAATTGTACAGCAACAAAAACCTCAATGACGGGTATTTTTCAAAGACAAATTACGATATATTATTTAAATATCCTGTAAAATATCGTCTACAAAGCTCTCTGCCTTTTGTACAGCAACCTAGGGATCGTAAATACAAAAGCATCCGAATAACTGCAGAAAATCGCAAAGAGAGCAAATTGTTTTTAACGGAAGTTATAAAATCTGACTATCAGACTTTTCAAACCAATTATTTGAAGTTGATTACCAACTTCAAAGTGCGACATTATCCAGAAGCATATCAAGCGGTATCTGTAAATCGCATCAGTGAGTTTATAAGTGATTATTTAGGAAAATTTCCATATGAACATCTTTTGGTCACCCAATTCGATTACGAGCAAAACCCATTGTATGGTCTCAACCAATTGCCAAGATTTTTGAAGCCGTATAGTGAACAATTTCAGTATGAATTAGGCTTACTCAAAACCGTTTTGGATTTGTATTTACAAGAAACCATACACAACGACCCTAGGGCAGAATATTGGATAAAAGATGCATATCACAATTATTTGCTTGCGCAATTTGTAAAAAAGTACTATCCCGATAGCAAGCTCATAGGATCGTTTGCGAATACTTGGTTGTTTCGCTCTTTTCATTATGCCAAGGTGGGTTTCAACCAGCAGTATCCATTGTTTTACAATGTGTTATCTAGAAGAAACCAAGAGCAGTCGCTTATTACTCCCAAAGATTCGTTGATCAAATACAATTTTGAAATCGCCAACCGTTATAAAGCAGGACTTGGTATGGTGTATTTGGGCGATTTTATAGGCGAGAATACCTTAAAGAAAGCCGTTAAAGATTTTTATGAAGAACAACAACGATCTAACCAGAAGTTTAAAGCGGATGCCTTTCGAGCTTTCCTCAAAAAACAAACCCCTAAAGAAATAGATTGGTTTTTTGACACTTATGTAAGTACCAATAAAAGTATTGATTTTAAAATCAAGAAAATAGAAAAAGTAGGGGATAGCATAGATGTTGTTATCAAAAACAAAACCAAGGCCGCAGTGCCAGTTTCTCTATTTGCAATTCATCAGGATCAGGTCTTGGGAAAATATTGGCTAGAGAGTTCCGATAGTACCTTTACCAAGGTGCGCATTCCCCATCATGATGCTAAAAAACTAGTAATCAACTACCAAAAACATATACCGGAAATAAACGAGAGAAACAATTGGAAGTCTCTTGGTGGATTTTTAGGCAATAACAGAAAAATACGCCTGACTTTTTTCAAGGATATCGAAAATCCATTTTACAATCAATTGTTTTGGGTGCCTACCATGAAATACAATTTCTATGACGGTATCGCCCTAGGAATGCGGGTGCACAACAAGTCATTCCTTAGAAGACCGTTGGTATATGATTTTAGGCCAGCATATGGTTTGAAATCCAGATCCTTGGTGGGTAATGGAGGGATTAGTTATCAGCATTATATGAAAGATCAGGCTTGGTATGTACTTAATGGCGGTATAGTAGGGAGTAGTTTTCACTATGGCCCCAATCTTCGTTTCTATAGTTTCACGCCTAGTGTTTCTTTTGGTTTTCGTCCAAATGATATGCGATCCAATAAACGGGATTTTATCAATTTTCGATATGTCAACATATTTAGAACTAGGGACGATTCGAGTATTGCCCAGGAGGCCACGCCAGATTATAGCGTTTGGAATTTGCGTTATTTTCATCAAAACAACAATGTGATCCAGCAATTGGGCTATGTAGCGGATTTTCAAATATCCGACAAATTCAGCAAATTATCTTTTAATTTGGATTATAGAAAGCTATTTCACAACAAAACCCAAATCAATTTTCGGTTTTACTTCGGAAAATTCTTGCGAAACAATACATCCGATGATTTTTTTAGCTATGCACTAGATCGACCAACCGATTATTTGTTCGACTACAATTATTATGGTAGATCAGAAAATAGTGGACTTTTTAGCCAACAGCTCATCATAGCCGAGGGCGGTTTTAAAAGTAAACTTAAAGACCCTTTCGCAAATGATTGGATTGCAACTACCAATATGAGCGTCAATTTATGGAAATGGATAGAGCTTTATGGGGATATAGGTTTTATCAGGAATTTAGGTCAAAATCCACGCTTTGTTTATGATTCGGGTATCCGTCTCAACTTACTAACCGATTATTTTGAGTTATATTTTCCTATATACTCCAACAATGGCTGGGAAATAGGTCAAGAAAACTACGATCAGAATATTCGTTTTATAGTCACACTTAGCCCCCGAACCCTTATCGGATTATTTACTAGAAAATGGTTCTGATTTATACCATATTACAATAGATAATTGTTATAGATGAAATACAGTATTTGTAGCTTGCAACCAACAAGATTTTTAGAATTCTGGACATCATTTATTGAATTATTTTCAAAATATCGATGATTTGAAGTCAATTATTAGTAATATTTGAGAATATTAACAAAATACTAAGATTCTTTCAAATTTATCCAGATTTCGCAACTTGCAAAAGAGGGCAATTTTAGCTATCTTTGATATCGTAATTCAAATTTGCTAACAAATGGATTCTAAACTTCAAAAACCTAGCAGTCTATCATTCGAAGATTTTAAAGACCAGGTAATCAGCGATTATAAAGTTGCTGTTACCAGTAGAGAATGTAGTCTGTTGGGTCGTAGAGAGGTTTTAACTGGAAAAGCAAAATTTGGCATATTTGGAGATGGCAAGGAAGTGCCGCAATTGGCTTGGGCACGTGCCTTTAAAAAAGGAGATTTTCGATCGGGTTACTATCGAGATCAGACTTTCATGATGGCTATAGACAAACTTACCCCTAGGCAGTTTTTCTCCAGTTTGTATGCTATTACAGACATCAAGGAAGATCCTATGAGTGCAGGAAGACAGATGGGAGGGCACTTTGGAACACATAGTTTGGATGATAGAGGCAATTGGAAGAATCTGATGACCCAGAAGAACTCTAGTGCAGATATTTCCCCTACAGCAGGACAAATGCCACGACTATTAGGGTTGGCCCAGGCGTCCAAATACTACAGGGAAGAACAGCCAATCAATATGAAAAAATTTACCCACAATGGAAATGAGGTAGCTTGGGGAACTATTGGGAATGCAAGTACTAGTGAAGGTCTGTTCTTTGAAACCATAAATGCCGCTGGCGTGTTGCAAGTACCGATGATCATGAGTGTATGGGATGATGAATATGGCATTTCGGTACATGCCAAACATCAAACAACTAAAGAAAGCATTTCGAAAATTTTGGCTGGATTTCAAAGAAATTCAAAAGAATGTGGTTATGAAATCATGGAGGTTTATGCTTGGGATTACTCCGCTTTAATAGAAATATATGAAAAAGCCTCTAACCTTGCTCGCACGGAACACATTCCAATACTCATACACGTAAAGGAGGTTACCCAACCACAAGGACATAGCACATCTGGTTCTCACGAACGTTATAAAAGTGTCAGTCGTTTACAATGGGAAAAAGAACACGATTGTAACAAAAAAATGCGAGAATGGATTACATCCAATGCCTTGGCGACTGATGAAGAGCTCATTGCTATAGAGAAGCAAATTAAGCGTGAAGTTCGGGAGGCAAAAAAATCTGCCTGGGAAAGTTTTATATACGACCATCAATGCAGCAAAAAGGAAGTAGTACAATTATTGGATGCATTGGCCAATACGAGCAGCAATAAGGTATTTGTAAATAAAATCAAAAATGATCTTATTGCTATTGAAGAACCGATCAAGAAGGATGTATTGCGCAGTGCACGAAAAGCGTTGCGATATGTGCGGACAGAGTATAGTGCAGAACGCCAAGCACTGATACAATGGATCAGTAATTATAAAAAGCGTATACAGCCCAAGTTTAGTTCTCATCTGTATAGCGAATTAGATAAGGCGACTGCTGTGAAAGAAGTAGGTCCAACTTATGATGCGGATGCGCCCCTAGTAGATGGTAGAATAATCCTTCGCGACAATTTTGATCAATTGTTGAGTAGTGATAAGAGCATACTTATCTTTGGCGAAGATAGTGGCACCATAGGGGATGTAAATCAAGGATTAGAAGGCATGCAGGCCAAGCATGGAGCACATCGTGTAGCAGATACTGGAATACGAGAGGCAACCATAGTTGGGCAAGGCATCGGATTGGCTATGCGAGGCTTACGCCCTATAGCGGAGATACAATATTTGGATTATTTGCTGTATGCGGTACAAATCTTATCGGATGATTTGGCTACTTTACATTATCGCACTGCAGGATATCAAAAAGCGCCATTGATAGTACGTACCAGAGGCCATCGATTGGAAGGTATATGGCATGCTGGATCTCCTATGGGGGCGCTTATACATATGCTTCGTGGTATGCACATTTTATGTCCTCGTAATATGACCAAGGCTGCAGGTTTTTATAATACACTGATGGAAAAAGGAGAACCAGCCTTGATCGTAGAAAATCTAAACGGATATCGTCTTAAAGAAAAGCATCCGAATAATCTCAAAGAATTGCGTACCCCAATTGGAGTTGTTGAAACAGTTTTGGAGGGTCAGGATATCACCGTAGTATCCTATGGTTCCACCCTTGCGATAGTAGAAAAAGTGGCCCAAGAACTCAAAGAAGTTGATATTCATATCGAGCTAATAGACGCGCAATCTTTGTTGCCTTTTGATTTAGATCATCAGGTAGTGGAAAGCATTAAAAAGACGAGTCAATTGTTGGTAATAGACGAAGATGTTCCTGGTGGTGCTTCCGCTTATTTGTTGCAAGAAATTATAGAAAAGCAAGGCGCTTACCAATATCTAGACAGCCAGCCACAAACGCTAACGGCCCAAGCGCATCGTACTGCATACGCTACAGATGGAGACTACTTTTCTAAGCCAAATGCTGAAGATGTATTTGAGAAAATATATGCAATGATGTACGAAATAGACCCTATTAAGTATCCAAAACTGCTATAATTTTTATTATTGGGAGGAATATTCTATATTTAGAAAACCAATAAAACACTAAATACAATGAAAAATACTTCCCTGACGCATGTTGGACTTGCCATTTTGCGTATTGTACCCTCCTTACTCATGATTATAAATCACGGCTTAGGAAAATTTAATAAACTCATCGCTGGCGGAGAAATCAAGTTTGCCGATCCTATTGGAATAGGCGCAGCACCTTCTTTATTTTTGGCCGTTATAGGAGAAGTAGTCGCCCCTATATTGATCATTATAGGTCTCAAAACCAGATGGGCAGCTATTCCAGCCGCAGTTACTATGGCTGTAGCAGCATTTATCCAACATCATGGAGATTCTATAGTCACTAAAGAAAAGTCGCTTTTATATTTAGCTTTCTTTATAGTTATATATATATTAGGACCAGGCAAATACAGTATAGATAAAAATTAAATAACAAAAAAGATATTTGTTTGGACAAAGCATAGTTTACACAACATAAAAAGACTGTTGGATTCCAGCAGTCTTTTTGTATCTATTACTAAAGCCCGCATTAATAATCAAGAGAGAAAAAGTAACGCTAGTTTTACAATAGAGATTAATAATTGTGCAAAACATGCAAAATCCCGATTATTTTTTATCTTGTAAGAAAATTTAGAAGTTAACATTCATGTTGAATTCCTCCTTATGGATTTTTGTGGTTCTCGCTATTGGATTGTCGGTTGGCATGGCCTGGTTTACCTACTATAGCCCGAAAAAAAAATGGGCGCTCAGACAACTACTTATGGCATTTCTCCGTGCATGTAGTATATTTATTGTTTGCTTACTACTTCTCAACCCAAAGACAGAAAAAAAGAACTATCAAAATCAAAAAGCACCTTTACAAATTCTAGTGGATTGCAGTAGTTCCATAGCCAAGCTCGATTTAGAATCCCAACAACGGCAATTAATTAAAGCATTTGAAAATTCGAATTTGGCGGACAAATTCGAATTGCAATATTATGCATTTGGAAGCCAATTGACAACATATAAAGATAGCCTAGCAGACCAAGAACAAACCAACATTTATGAAGCGCTCCAAGGCATTCAAAAGATAAATGATAATTTGGGAGCCACAGTTTTGATTACCGATGGCAATCAAACTTATGGAACGGATTATAGTTTTTTTAATGGAAAGGACAAACAACATATATATAGTCTAGTGCTTGGAGACACCACTAAGATAGAAGATTTGCGCATCGATAAGGTGTATGCCAATAAATATGCGTTTTTAAAAAACAAATACCCCTTAGAGGTTTATATTTTTTATCAGGGAAAAAACACCGTTAACAGCAAATTACGTATTACCAAAGGTGGCGTACTCCTTTCAGAAGACAATATAGTTTTGCACCCAGAAAACAATAGTCTGCGCATAGAGAAGCAATTTTTGGCCGACAAAGTAGGTGTGCAAAACATTCGTTTTGAACTCCTTCCGTTGGATGGCGAAAAAAACAAGCAAAATAATATCTCAAATTTGCGCATAGAAGTGATAAATGAAAAGAGTAAAATTGGTATAATTTCCGATTTTCCGCATCCGGATATAGCTGCGCTCCAACGCACCATATTGTCCAATGAGCAAAGAGAAGTGCATATTTTATATCCAGAACAACAATCAAGCGCCAAATTGGATGATTTTGCCATGTTTGTATTATACCAGCCAGGCATGCGGAGTCGCCGTATTTTGGAAAAAATAGCAAGTTTACAAAAAGCATGTTTCGTTATAACAGGTCCGAAAACCAATTGGGGAGTATTGCGCAAATTGCCTTTGGGTTTGCAAGCATCATTGAGTAAACAAAGCGAAGACTATCAGGCAGAATTAGATAATAACTTTAATCTGTTTTCCATTGGTAGAGAGATCCATTTTTCGAATTATCCGCCTCTAAAGGACTATCTGGGGGAAAAGATAATAACCAATAGTTTTCAAACCATTTTGCAGCAAAAGATAAATGGTATTCGATTGGCAGAGCCATTATTGGCAATATACACCCAGAATCAGCACAAAAATGCCGTTTTGTTTGGCGAAAATTTTTGGCAATGGCGAATGCATGCATATCAACAAAATGGAAGCTTTGCTACATTTGATCAGTTCTTTTCCAAATTGCTATTTCTTTTACAGCATACCAGTGATAAGAGCAGGCTCAACGTAAAGAGTGAATCATATTACTATCAAAATAGCGAACTCCACATAGAAGCGAGCTATTACAATACTGCTTTAGAATTTGATTCGAACGCCAAATTGCGTTTAAAACTATATTCAGATACTTTAGAAAGGGAATACACCATGCAGTTGAAAGGAGGGTATTATGGCCAGGAAATCCATGATTTAGCCCCAGGGGAATATACTTATACTGTGGTAGTAGAAGGAGAGAATTTACAAAAGAAAGGAAGTTTTTCTGTGATACCTTTTGATGTAGAAGCACAATTTGTACGCGCCAATTATGAAAAATTGGACAATGTTGCTCAGCGCAATCATGCTAAGGTCTATTTGGCTCAAGAACAAGCACTCTTATTGGAAGAATTGGAAAAGAACGATGCCTATCAAACCATACAAACAGAAATACGCAATATAGTACCACTGATTGACTATAGGTGGTTATTAGTTTTATTGGCAATTAGTTTGTCTAGCGAATGGTTTATCCGTAAATTTATCGGGTTAAATTAAATCAGATCATTATGCAAAAAGCGCCAAAACTCGGAATACCCATTCTCATTGCCTTTATTTTTATACTTATCCTTATTTTTAAATCTGCAGTTACGATAGGGTCTGGAGAAGCTGGTGTGCTTTATCGCACCTTAGATGAAGGGGTCGTAACCAATGAACCTCCTTTGAGTGAAGGTTTTCATATCATCGCTCCTTGGAACAAAGTATTTGTTTACGAGGTTCGTTTGCAGGAATTATTTGAAAAAATGCAAGTACTCTCTTCCAACGGTTTGGAAATCGAATTGGAAGCTTCAGCCTGGTATAAGCCAAATAAACCAAGCTTGGGAAAACTACACCAAGATTTGGGGGAATCGTATGTCTCAAGAGTGCTACAACCAGCAATACGCTCGGCTGCTCGTTCGGTAGTTGGACGCTATACTCCAGAACAATTGTACTCTAGTAAAAGAGATGCTATCCAAAAAGAAATTTTTGAAGAAACCAAAAAGATTGTTGAGAATCAAAATATTATTTTGGATGAAGTATTGGTAAGGGATGTAACCCTGCCAGTAACTATCAAAGATGCAATAGAACGCAAGCTCAGACAGGAACAAGAATCATTGGAGTATGAGTTTCGACTGGTTACTGCCGAAAAAGAAGCCGAAAAACAACGAATAGAAGCCAAAGGAAAGGCAGATGCAAATAAAATTCTATCTGCTTCTTTGACAGATAAAATTTTGCAAGATAAAGGTATAGAAGCTACTTTGAAGTTATCCCAATCACCAAATAGTAAAGTTGTTGTGATCGGATCTGGTAAATCGGGGATGCCAATTATACTTGGAAATCAATAATAATTAATAGCCATTTCAATTCTCTTGTTGTGTTGTTGATTTGAATGAGGCTTCTATAATATGCTACAATATAGCAAATAACCAAAAAACATAACATTCCTACTAGTTGGTTTTGAAAAAACACATATAAACAAAAACTACAGACAACTATTGTGAAAAATATCGGGTAATGCAGTAAGATATAGTTTGTTAATCACTTATTATCTAGATTTTTATCTTTATAATATAGATGTATGCTATATCTTTATCGCATGATGAGAGTCGTTGTACAAGAAGAGGTATACTCTACACCATTTAGTCGTGCCATTCTCGATCGAATTGACAATAGTGATACTGTTGCTACCATCAATCGACAAGATGATTTAGAAAGCGTCGCAAAAAAAGTCTTTTCCCGGCCACATCGTGGCTATGAATACTGGTTGTGTCAAAAATTTTGCTGGAAGCAATTATTTAGATTCCAACATATGGATTACTATCCGCCAACCGAGACAAAATTTGAAGTAGGAGAAATGCTAGGCAATTTTGAAATCAAATTTATCAATGACAATTTATTGGTATTGGGTGTAGACATGCCTCATTTAAAATATAGAGCCTGTTTGTATTTGGTAGACGAAGCCAATTATAACGTGAAACTCACATCATTACTTTCTTTTTGCAATGTGCTAGGAGCTTGGAGTTTTAAAATCGTTAGGCCGTTTCATTTGCGAACTGCCAAAAAAATGATAGCTAGGGCATACGTAGATCCAAAATCTACCGCTTAAGCATATCACACACAAAATGGTGCCCAAATTATGTTGGGCCCCATTTTTTGCTCTTATTATAAATAACGTGAGTTCGATATAACTTACGCACACAGTTTATTTTGATTTTCTTAGGCTAGGCGTGGCTTTGAAGGGCTATTTATAGCTCGAAAAGATCACAACGACGCATAAGGAAAGACAAAATAAATCTATAGAAAGCC
>JAOXRU010000445.1 GCA_025800395.1 Flavobacteriaceae bacterium | reverse complement strand
GGTCACCCGTTCAAAATTTGCACAGCCGATTGCGGCCGACTCAAAAGATCCGAATCGCTAAAAATGACACTAAACAACTTACCTACACCCAATCTTACATTTCCCATATTTAGTTGACCTCTTAAGGTCATATGTTGCCTTAGGGCATTTGCGAGGTCATCTAGAAAACACACTGCACAGCAGATTTCAGGTATCCAAAGTATAATAAATCAAATGAAAAACATGGAATCCTGTAGCCCCGAGGACGTAATAACATGTCCCGCAAACGGCTAGTTGATAACCATCACCGTTTGGCGTTGATAAATGAAAAAGATTAAAAAACGGTAGCAGTTAAGGGGAGAGACCCGTTTTAGCCCGGATTCGTTGGCACATCTGCAATCGCGCTAAAACTTGGTCCAGGCATGCATAGGGTAGCTAGTCATCACTTTCTAAAAGCTTCCACCGTCACTCGTAACAGGTCGGCCAATAGAGGTCAATTAAGGTCACCACGGACCAAATACTGTACCGAAGATAAGGGGCATACCAAAAAGAGCTGCAACGCTAAAATTGATACCAAACAACTCGCTACGAACCCATTTTACATTTTTGATAATTGGTTGACCTCTTTGGGTCATA
>JAOXRU010000444.1 GCA_025800395.1 Flavobacteriaceae bacterium | reverse complement strand
GATTTTTTTTTTTGGCATAATTGCACAGCTAGCACATATATTTTTTTCTATGTTTACGTTAATTTTTTTCCAGTTCTTCATATTGTAAATTCTCTGAAAATTACTAAAACACTTGTGTATTCAGTACTAACAAAAATGAGGTATAAAAAACAAAACTGGATGCAAGGCTAGCACAATGGCAAAATGGCAGATTTATTTAATTGGCCAAAATTTCGACTAACCACATTAGTCTTCTTCAGGGCCAGGGCTGTAAACTGAGGAGCCCATGAGTACCCGCGCATGAGTAAAGGCTACTTGCAGCCTCTTGTTTGTATTAAAAAAGGTAACTCTGACTTTGTCTTGAGCCCTGTGCAGAAAATCTGTTTTGAGTAAAATGTTAATTAGGCGCTTTTGAAAAAATACTTTTTAAAACACGAAAAAAAGCTCTCACGACCAAATTTTTTTAATAGTTTTATCAAAATTAGGCTATGAAAATGATTTAAAGTAACATGAAGCAGTTGTAGCTTGGTTTGTGTGGAGAATCGCGCTACTTCGTTTGTGGCCGGAAACTGGGCCCACTGGCCGGAAATTGGACATACAAAGAGAGCCGCCATTTTCGTTGTTACTCAAGTAAAAAAAGTGTTAAGCGGCTGTCAGCTTTACACCTGTTTCTTGAACACTGAAGCTACTTTTAGTGTTAATTTCAGCTGATTGGAAGCCTTCTGAGGTACGAAATACATGTTTACGTCTTTTGTGCCCGGAAACTGGGCCACATACTGTACATTTTTCTATATTTCAAGTTTATTAAAATATAAAATAAATTTCGGCTTTTTTCCCTTGTCTAACTATACCAAAAGTAAAACACCTTTCCTCAGGTTCCGCGGTCTGCTGATCCGCACTTTTGAAACATCGCGGGTTTTTTCTAGACAGCGGCTTTAAAGAAAAATAAAGGTAAAGGGATAGACAGGCTAACATAACCGAAGCCACTACAGCCAGTATTAATGCACTACCTTACCCGGAGTAAATGCCACTGTGAGATTGAAAGGTTTTCCAGATGGCATGAAGGGCCATGGTGAAACTTTCAACTCTGCCGTCTTGTCAGGAGGACCTGTAAAGAGATTGAGCATCGTTAGTTAAAGTTAAAGATTAGGAATGTGACTGTTTAGACGATTTGAAAACCATACTATATATAGTAATTTGTAGTTGGCTCAGTTATACAAATTTGCAGATTAACCAACAAACGATTACTCGAATGGAACGTTGCTGATGGTAGTTTCCACTGATTCCAATTGTTTTGTGTTTTCCTCCGGTTTGAGTTATCGACATTCTTACGTCAGTCACTCAGTCCAACCAACCACCTCCATCCAAACAACCAACAAACAACCAACCAACTAATTGCAACCAACCATTCAACCAACCAACCATACAACCATCCAGCCAACCAACTAATCAGCCAGCAACTAACCAATCAACCAACCAACCGCAGGCGCGTAGGAGGAGGGGGGGGGCGAGTTTTGGAAGAAACCCCAGCAACGCGCCTGCAACCAACCAACCAATTAACCAACCACTCAACCCATCAACCAGCCAGCCATCCATCCATTCAACCATCTATCCGTTCATCAATCCATCCATTTATCGATCCATCCATCCATCCATCCATTCATCCATCCATCCATCCATCCATCCATCCATTCTTCTTTCCTTCCTTCTTTCCTTCTTTCCTTCCTTCCTTCCTTCCTTCCTTCCTTCCTTCCTTCCTTCCTTCCATACAAACATGTGTCATTTAATCAGAAAGAGTTAATGCAATTAACGGGGACGGCCAAGAAACCGTTTTGGGATGGAGGCCGTTAAAAATAAAATTCAATTGGTGAGATCCACGCCAAAGAACCTTACCACACCATTTTACGCTTTTGATTTCCACTCCCGGGGGTAAGCCGTTAACACTTGTGATGGCACAGACTATCGAGCCAAATGCAATAGTAAGCAGATTACGATGCTTTTGGATCATTCTCGTCTTTACCGACTGCAAATCAACAGACCTGTCATTAATAATCGGTCAGTAAAATGCTTCAGAACAGACACCCTTTTCACTTGTCCTAAATTCTGTAGGGTTAGTGTTAATTAATTGCCATTCAGTAGTATATCCAAATGGGTAATTACTGGCTTAAATTCATTTTGAGCGTGGTATTATTACGGTCATGTTTACACATTATTTCAAGAGAATGAGACTCACCTTTCCTGGCTGCGAATAAGTTGCTTTTTGTAACGAAACTGATTAAGTCAACAGCTTGAGGCCTTTAATTTAGATACTCCTGTTTCGAACCAGAAATTCTTTGAGGCTAGCGAAGCCAATTTAGGCAAGAAAGTTCCCAGAGGTACGAAACCAATAGAATAAAATTGCCAAAATCTATGCTATTTACCGGATATCCAAACCTTTGCAACGCTGCGCTTGTGATTTTCAGCTGAAAATTCGTCAACTTCCTGCTTATACTTGGCAAACAATTGTTCTGCCGCCAGATCTGTCTAATCTAAAATACTTTAAATGGATCAAAACCACATGGCCTGAACTGCGTTGGATACGCAAAAGTTCACCTCAGGCTCTACGTAGTGACCCACGTATAATTTTTTCCTCACATAATAGCATCTCAAAATTTCAACTTAACGCCGCTTTTACTAATAAGCGAGCGTTTGGAAAAAATAACGGCAGAGGAAAGGAAGTAAAATACCTCAAAACCCAAATAAAAATAACGGGACTCCTTCCAGAAAATCGCGGAGAAGTTGATGAAATCTCTCTCGGAGAAGAAAGGTATTTTTAAATTTACCCGCAAGCTTTAGAAAGTCGTCTAACTGAGTGTCGCTGATATATATTGTTTTAAAAACCCCGTCGCTCAAGTGTTAAGCGTTACTGAGCTGTTTGCGCTAGCGAAAATTGCCACTGTTTATATGTCATAAATGCAGGCGACACAAACATTTGTATAAATTGTATAAACACAATACAGTGACGTTTGCGATAGTCAGATGAGATGCTACAGTGGTAAAGGCAATTCCGTTGTCTGATGAATTCGTTGGGGGTCCAGAAAAATGATTTCAGCGCCGATTCGCAGAGGTTACTTACCGGGGAATGAATCACGTGTGTGACGCAGACTACTATATTGAGAATGCC
>JAOXRU010000588.1 GCA_025800395.1 Flavobacteriaceae bacterium | reverse complement strand
TACCTTTCTATTTGTTTTTGCAATTATGTCTTGCACAACAAAACAGCGTAGAGGTAGAAATAGGCTCCGATAACGACTATAAGGTGAGTACTGCTCAAACAGATCGATATTATACCTATGGTGTAGATGCTGCGGTACGCTGGCGGCGTAAAACCCCACATTTTCTTACCCGCTACTTTGCGAACCTACAACAAAGCATGTCCGAAATGCAGTTTCACATGGAAGCCTATACCCCAGAATACCTAAACGATGGCAGTATAGACCCTAACGAAGAACACCCGTATGCTGGCTATAGCTACTTTAAATACCTCCATACCATGGCTTTTCCTAAATCGTATATACGCTTAGGATTAGATGTTGGTATCTTAGGGCCCGCATCGCAGGCAGGAAAAGTACAAAATTGGTTTCATAGAACCATTTCTAACGATGTAGAACTGCAAGGTTGGAGTGAGCAACTCCCAAACCAATTTGCTTTTAACCTACAGCTTGCATATGCCAAAACTCTTGCTAGTGGAAAATATACCGACTTATATACTTATGCAGAAGTAATGTTCGGAAATATTTATGTATACGGAAAACCGCAATTGCACTTTCGTTTTGGAAAACTACGCCCCATACCATACAGTTTGGCGCAGAACAACCAACTACTAGACACTGCCAATAATTGGGAATTGTTCTTAGATTTTGGTTTTGGTTTTAAACTATCGGTATATAATGCCACCTTGCAAGGGCAATTATTCGATGGCGAACAACGCTTTACCTACAAACAACTTAACAATATGGTGTATAACGGCAATATAGCTCTAGGAATGCGGTACAAAACCACCAATTTTAAAATTGTGTATCATGTGGCAACAGGAGAATTACATAGTACCGAAACCCATAGGTATGCTGCTTTTAGCCTGGCACAACAGTTTTAACTCGAAGAATGCATTATAGTTTAAAACCACCCCAATAAATTGCCCTTTTTGCTTTTATACTATAACATAATTAGTTATTTGTTATTTGTTATTTGTTATTTGTTATTAGTGAATAGCGAATAGTGAATAGTTCTTTTCAAAAAACGATAACAGTTGTTGCTCTACATTATTTACGAATAATACCCCAATGTAGGGCGTATTGCATACGCCTTTTTCTGTAAACCGATAATC
>JAOXRU010000406.1 GCA_025800395.1 Flavobacteriaceae bacterium | reverse complement strand
ACCCTATCACAAGATAGGGATAGCAGCATGATAGCGATAAATAACCAAATTGTTTTTTTCATAGTAATTGTGTTTTTATTTTGTACGTAAAAACAGTTATAAAGATAAGTAATTTATGCGTATTGGGAGCTGTTATTGTCTATAAGATTTCTTTTCTATCCCATTATATAGCTGCTTGTTGGCGGAAATTAGGCTTACTAGATATTATTCTCTTTTTGCTTTAGCTGCTTTCAGCTGCTGTTTGATCTCCTCTGGAAACCAAGGTAAGACAGGATTTACCCGAAAAGGCCAATAGATATGATCTGGATCGTGAAAATCTTTAGGTAATTCCAAGGAATCTAAGGCTTGCCTCCATAAACTTCGTGTTTCGTACTTGTGAATGAGATTATTCTTGGTATCTATCAAAAAATAAAATGGGTCATAAACTGTTTTTGTCCAATCCGTCGTCGATCTATATATTCGTCCGTTATTAAGACCGTATATATAAGAATCAGCAACGCCAAAAACTCCTAAGGCCGTTATTCCATGTGGGGTATTTAAAGAACTTGAATCGTCCAAACTCCATTCATCGGGATCTCCTTTTTGATGGCGGTATTTCACATTGCTGATTAAATAATATGGTTTTATTAAAGGTATTTTCGCATAACCTTCCCAATTGTTATCCCAGTAGAAGGAATCAATATGATCTTGCTTATATGGGTTTGGAGCGTATGGTCCCTCATCATTTATATAAGCTTTAACCTCTCTTTTTACTATGGAGGCCGCTGGTCTTACAACGTCGACCCACAAAAAGTATAGGCCAACCACTGCACTTATTCCGCCTAATAAAAAAGACATAATTATGAATGTAAAAGATGTTTTTTTCTTAAATAAGCGCATTGCCAACAGCACCAAAGCTGTGAAAATCAACATCCCTGCTATTGTAAAAAATAAGATTGTTTTCATATATTAATTTTT
>JAOXRU010000383.1 GCA_025800395.1 Flavobacteriaceae bacterium | reverse complement strand
CCTAATTCAGAAGAATAGAACCTTGCACGGTAATAGTATAAATTGATTTCCGCCTCAAACCTACGTCCCGTGAAAAAGTATTCATTTCCAACTGCTGAATGTGTTAAACTGTTTCCAATGGCATCCACTACCGTTCGATTAGCATAAATGTCATAATTATATGCCTCACCTAAATTTCCGGCTACAAAAACAAGCTGGGCATTATTTTTGACGTTTTTTATAGGTTCTGTTCCAGTTAGTACAAAAACAAGCTGGGCATTATTTTTCCCTTATTTTTGACGTTTTTTATAGGTTCTGTTCCAGTTAGTGGTTGTTGTCGAGTCCCACCATTACTATGTGCCTTCCTCCCGAGAATGCGAGAAGGTGGTCACAAGCAAGTTCTGGATCCAGTTCGCAGCACTGTATGTACTCGATGCAAAGCCAGGTCAACATAAACAATCCTTAACTGGAATAGAGCCTTTTTATAATGCGTATATGTCAAAATTTACAGCAAAACCAAGCTCACTTAAATATTTTATAAATTCTAAAGGTAAATTGATTTCAAAATTACCCGAACTGTCGTCAACTTTTACAAAAATATCTTTTTTGCTAGAGATAGACTTAAATAGCTCTTCTTTATCACTCAAAAAATCTTTAATTGTCACAAATAAATTTTTACATTTAGAAAAGTCAAGAGTATAAAACAATATATTGAATTTTGATTTTTCGAAAAAGACTCCTGTTTTGTTAGCAATATGCTCTATAAGTTCCACATTATCAAAAATACGTATAGTTATACTAGAAATTTCCATATCCTCTCCATTAATCAAATAGATTACCTATAATTTCACCCGATTTTGATATAATATCTCCTGTTTTTATATCAAAAATAACATTATCTGCACCTCCATGCCCTGAAGCTTTCTTAGCCGCATGTAATACCTTACTTGCTTGTTTTTTATTTACACCAAGGGTTTTAACGGCATGTTTAAAGTTTTTGGTTGTCCCTACCTTATCTACAGCTTTAACAAGATTTTTTGCTTTGTCAGCATACTTACCTGCTTTTCCTAAATCGCCAACAAAAGGAACCATTGCCAATGCATTTATACCGGCATCTCCCCAATTCCCCCTCCCCAAAGAAATAAGTGCATTAACCCCATCGAAAATTGGTGTTGGATCAAAGCAACCAATAAAATCAAGTCCCCCCTGAGCCCAATCCCAAAAACCTCCTCCATCATCTCCTTCTGGACACCAACCCCATCGGATCGACGAAGTTCACACTACTGTTACCGCAATAGGCGTAAACGTATCCCGCCCCGACGGAGTCGGCTTAACATCTGACTGTTTCACCTTAATCAGATCCGGCGGTAATAATTGATAAAAAATCGGAAGTGATATCTGCTAAATTATGTTTAAACCTTTAAGCATCTGCCAGTACTAAAATAGTATCATAGTCGCCCAATTTTGCCTTAATTAAAGTTTTTAACCAAGGGGCTTTTGCATTTTAATTTATAACAGACTTAGAGTAAGGGTAGTCATA
>JAOXRU010000372.1 GCA_025800395.1 Flavobacteriaceae bacterium | reverse complement strand
GCTGTTGGTGCAAACATAATTGCTTGTGCAAAAATAATTGGCATTACACCAGAAGCGTTTAGTTTAAGTGGTATGTACTGACGCGATCCCATAACATTTTTTTCATATCCCCCAGAGGCAGTTCTTCTTGCGTACTGTACCGGTATTTGGCGGGTAGCCATTACTAACATTACACTAGCAAGTATAACAACTAACCAAAGGATAATCTCGATGAGAATCATCATTACACCACCGTTATTCTCCGAAACTTTTGAAACAAACTCCTGCGCAAATGATTGTGGTAAATTGGCAATAATACCAATCATAATTAAGATAGAGATTCCGTTTCCAATACCTTTATCTGTAATTTTTTCTCCAAGCCACATAGCAAAAATAGTACCTGTAACTAATATAATAACAGAAGGAATGATAAATCCTAGACCTTTTCCTAAGATAAAGGCACTATCTGGCACACCAAACATTCCTAAACCGTATAAATACGATGGTGCCTGCACCAAACAAATAGCAATAGTCAACCATCTTGTGATTTGGTTAATGGTTTTTCTACCACTCTCTCCTTCTTTTTGCAATTTTTGCAAATAAGGGATAGCAATACCCATTAACTGCACCACAATAGAAGCCGAAATATAAGGCATAATTCCCAATGCAAAAACGGAAGCCTTAGCAAAAGCACCACCCGTAAAGGCATCTAGTAAACCAAAAATTCCGCCTTCTCCAGCTTTGGAGGTTAATGCGTCTAATTGTGAGGTATCTATACCAGGAAGCACCACTTGTGCACCAAAACGATACACGAGCAATAAGCCTAAAGTAACCAAAACGCGGTTTTTAAGCTCTTCGATCTTCCAAATATTACTTATAGTTTCAAAAAATTTCTTCATTTTTTAATATTGTATTATAAACCTACAGCTTCTCCTCCAGCCTTTTCAATAGCTTCTTTTGCAGAGGCAGTAAATTTATGAACAGATACTTTAACTTTAGCTTTAAGTTCTCCACCACCTAATATTTTAACTAAGTCGTTTTTTCTCGCTAAACGATTTTTTATTAAATCTTCTAGCGTAATAGTATCTGTTACAGCTCCTTTATCTACTAATTGCTGTAATTTCCCTAAGTTGACACCAACATATTCTTTACGATTGATGTTCTTAAATCCAAACTTAGGCACTCTTCTTTGTAAA
>JAOXRU010000350.1 GCA_025800395.1 Flavobacteriaceae bacterium | reverse complement strand
AAACCAAATGGATCAAAGTATTCAACCATCTGTTTATCAATGTTTCTGTAACATACCCAATGCGTTCCTTCACCTTCTATTGAATCCAAATTAATTATACCACATTCTTTCTTTCTTATCTCATCCGGAAGTCGATCTCTGGAGTAATTACTTCTGAAATACTTTATCCCCAAATCATCCATCCATTTTTCGAGATCAAAATTGGAAAGAGGTTTATTTACAAAATGCTTCCAAGAATTGGGATCCCGCTGAATGGACTGTTTTTTCCTAATAGTAATCCCTGGCATTTTTTTTCCCTTTCCAGTCTTTTTTCCTTTGCCTGTTTTCTTTCCCATTCCAATAGTTTCCCCCCAGTTACCATATACAGGTGGAGGATGCATAGGAAACTGGCCACCCGATTGTGGAAGATAAACATTTGAATAAGGATTTGGTGGTGGAGGAGGTGGTGTTTTATCTACTTGAAGTCCTTTGCCAAACACTTTGGAAACAAGTTCTATTGCTATAAGTATACCAATTGAAGCAAGTGCCCCTAAAAATCCACCATTAATTTGTTTTATTGTTGGTTTAATTACTAGTCTTCCACTATTTTGCATGACTCTATTGATTTGATCTATCTGTGAATTTGTCAATTCACTTACTATCAACGGCAGCTTGGGAAAGAATTCTTTGGGAATATGCATTCCTTTTCCAAATATCTTATCAAT
>JAOXRU010000347.1 GCA_025800395.1 Flavobacteriaceae bacterium | reverse complement strand
GGGGGGATTGGTTGGGATCTTGCCCTTCCAATCATTAGGAAAAATGAAAAGATTGAAAACTGCAAATTTCTGGTGGTACGATTCCACTTATTGGAAGTATTTTATTCTTATGGACAGGCATTTTGGCCACAAAGGCATCATCATTGTTGCTACTTAGTGTGACTTTACAGATTGTTGACTTTCTTTCTTGTGTGCCTTAAAACAAGGATTGTCAATAGTATTAACTTAGTTAAATCAGTCTTCAATATGTTATAGTTACTCAAACTGTATTTGATTGCTTCTTGGCCTTCCATGACTGGGCTTGGATGTCTTTTCCCCTGTCCAGCCCCCCCCCCCCACCTTTTTTCCTTTTTCGTACCAAAGATGACTGAATATGATTTTGTTATTGCTGTTGGCCATTTGTGTGATTTTTTTTGTTTTCTTTCTCTGGAGGCCTTTTTTGGCTGGTTGAATTAACCACTGGCATAGTTTCAGTGAGACAGTAGCAGTCAGATGTACTCTAGGAAATAGATCACATTCTGTGATTCATTTGTGTGTCCAAGTACAAAACTTAACTGTATACTAAAGCTATATTTACAACACTTGTTTTGTAATTTGCTTAGCATAAATAAAGATTGATTTAAAAAACTTTTTTTGTGTTTTAATTGGAGATGATCCTTATATAGTTTTTTTTAAAGGGTTTTTGTAAGGCAAAACTTTCCAAGGAGGGGTGGGGGGGGATTGGTTGGGATCTTGCCCTTCCAATTATTAGGAAAAATGAAAAGGTTGAAAACTGCAATTTTCTGGTGGTAAGATTCCACTTATTGGACAGGCATTTTGGCCACAAAGGCATCATCATTGTTGCTACTTAGTGTGACTTTACAGATTGTTGACTTTCTTCCTTGTGTGCCTTAAAACAAGGATTGTCAATAGTATTAACTTAGTTAAATCAGTCTTCAATATGTTGTAGTTACTCAAATTGTATTTGATTGCTTCTTGGCCTTCCAGGACTGGGCTTGGATGCCTTTTCC
>JAOXRU010000343.1 GCA_025800395.1 Flavobacteriaceae bacterium | reverse complement strand
GGTATTGGCCTCTAGATATTGCTTGCCACCATAATACCCTTTTTGTAGATACATTTGCATCATCTTTGCCACATCGTTGGCATTGGCAAATAGGCCGGCATTACCGTTTACACCATTCATCATGGCTGCTCCCATATCGTGCACATGTCCTTGCAATAACTGCTGGCGGAAATAGGTGTCTTTCTCGGTAGGTACGATGCGAGTTTTGGAAAAACGTTGCAATGGGTTATAGCCTAGTGTGGTTGCCCCCAATGCATTGTAAAAATAAGTATGATTTAGTACCTCTAAAGTCTCCCCACATTGGTTTTGCAAATAGCGATTTGTTAAATAAAACACTAAGCCAGAGTATTTGTACTTTTTACTTGTTAGGTTGGGAACCGCCGCTATTCGTTTATAAATCGTATCTAAGAAACTTGTTTTAAGAAACAGCTTATCGGTTACTGGAATTTCGAAACCTGCTTGTTTGGTTTTTCTGTAATAGGCAGGCAAGGGCTGTTTGGTATTGACATCTACGGTTTCTTCAAAAAACGGTATCCAAGGCTCTAAGCCAGCGGTATGTGCAAGTGCTTCTTTAAGAACAATAGCTTCTTTGTTGCTCCCTTTGAGGTAGGGTAGCAAATCGCCAAGTTTGGCATTTAGATCTAAAGCGCCATCTTCCCAATGCTTCATTAGCATTGGCAATCCGCCAAGTATTTTGGTAATGGATGCCAGATCGTATATATCGTTTTTTTGTACCCGACGCTTTTTGGCATAGGTGAAATAACCGAAACTTTTATGGTACACCACCTTCCCGTGGCGCGCTACTAGTACCTGACCGCCTGGTGCCATTTTCTTTTGGATTACCAACTGCATTACCGAGTCTATTTTTTCTAAACCCTCGGCACGCATGCCCACCTCAGCAGGCATTCCGTAGGACAAACGTTGTATGGGCTGCAATTCTATTCCTGTTCCTGCCGGATATTTGGTATGCACACTTACTGGCAAGCACCCCTGCATGGGTAATGCACCAAAGAGCATTTGCGCACTTAGTTCTTGCCCCACTGTATTGTTTTGGTAGCCCACCACCACAGCTTCTATAGCATCCAATGGAATATCTAACAAGGCATACGGACTGGTAAACACATTTAAAATTACCCGATGCTTTTTGGCAACCGCTTGTAACAAGGCCTTGTCTTTGGTACTCATTTTATACGACTTCCACGGATTGGCATTAGACTGGTGATAGCCAACAATTACCTTAGAAAAACCTGCTAATTGCTGTACCACTTCGGCAGTAGTTTTTCCAGAAACCGGAGTTACCTTCGTATACTGTTGCAACATTTGTAAAAAGGCATCGCCTTTGTCCTCCCCTATTTTTAAGTACGCAATCTTTTCGGTATCTAAATGGCGTATTGGTAGTTGTTGGTTT
>JAOXRU010000341.1 GCA_025800395.1 Flavobacteriaceae bacterium | reverse complement strand
TAGCGCAGTCGGATTATGGCTTGGCGTATACTGCGGCCTTGGCAAAAGATAATTTTTATGGTTGCCAGTTTCACCCAGAGAAAAGTAGCAAAGCCGGACAACAGATTTTAGAAAACTTTTTAGCAATAAAACCCTAAGTAAATGAGAATTATACCTGCAATAGATATCATAGATGGCAAATGTGTTCGACTAGCCAAAGGCGACTATAGTACCAAGAAGGTGTACAACGAAGATCCGTTGGAAGTGGCTAAATCTTTCGAAGATAGCGGTATTACCTATCTGCATCTGGTAGATTTAGATGGGGCAAAGTCGAAACATATTGTTAATTATGCGGTCTTAGAACGCTTGGCGAGTAAAACCAACTTGCAAATAGATTTTGGGGGTGGTATAAAATCTAATTCCGATGTGAAGATCGCCTTCGAGTGTGGTGCCCAACAAATTACAGGAGGTAGTATAGCCGTGCAACAACCCACATTGTTCGAAAGCTGGATACAAACCTACGGCTCGGAAGCCATTATTTTAGGTGCCGATGTAAAAGGTACCCATATTGCAACCCACGGGTGGTTAGAAACTAGCAAAGAAGAACTGTTTCCTTTTCTAAAGCACTACCAAGAGAAAGGAATACAGTATGTAATTTGTACCGATATTGCTAAAGACGGCATGTTACAAGGGCCTTCTACGGCTTTGTATACCCAGATTGTGGAAAAATGTAGCCCCATTAAGCTTATTGCTTCTGGCGGGGTAACTACTATGGAAGATGTGGCACAAATGCAACA
>JAOXRU010000329.1 GCA_025800395.1 Flavobacteriaceae bacterium | reverse complement strand
GGCATTTTAAAATAGAAATGGTATAACAATATCTAGAGAAATAGATTGGGTGCGACCAAGGGATTATCTGTTATATTTGTGTAATGAAAATGCCAAAGAAATTGCAAAAGAAGTTAGAAGTGCGAATGCAGCAAAGGGCTTTGCGGGGTTTGAAGACAATTGCATTTGAAATAGATTTTTCCTCTAATGATTATTTGGGATTGGCCAAGGATAAACAGCTTTTTGATGCAGTACATAGGGCATTACTAGAAAAAGATTTGGCCCAGAATGGCGCAGGAGGTTCTCGTTTGCTTACTGGAAATAGTAGTTTTGTAGAAGCACTGGAAGCGCAAATAGCCACTTGGCATAAGTGCGAGTCCGCATTGTTGTATCATTCTGGTTACGCTGCCAATTTGGGTTTTTGTCAGGCAGTATTTCAGCGTGGAGATGTGGTGCTTTACGATGCCTATTGCCATGCTTCTATTCGAGATGGAATACAGTTAAGTAATGCCAAATCCTTTAAGTTTCGGCATAATAGTTTGGACTCCTTACGAAAAGGGTTGAAAAAGTATGCGGAGTTGGGTGCGGGCAAACAACAACTCTATGTATTTACAGAGTCTGTTTTTTCTATGGATGGAGATGCCCCAGATTTAAAAGGAATTGCAAAGCTTTGTGAAGAATACAATGCGCTGCTTATAATAGATGAAGCCCATGGTATTGGTGTAAGTCCAACGGGATTAGGTTGGGTGCATGATTTGGAACTACAAAACCAGGTTTTTGCTACTGTGGTTACTTACGGAAAAGCACTTGGTTGCGGTGGTGCGGCAATATTAGGTGGCAAGGTCCTGCGCAAATATTTAATTAATTTTTCGCGTAGTTTTATATATACAACAGCCACATCGAACCATGCGATTATGACCATAAAATTGTCTTATTTAAAGATGATGGAAGGAACGTTGCGTAAGCAATTATTGGAAAATATTTTGTATTTTAAGCACGAAATGGAGCGAATGGGTTTGGTTTCCTTATTTATTCCAAGTAATTCTGCAATACAGGCGTGCGTTATTCCAGGGAATGACCAAGTAAAGCAATTGGCTAATATTTTAGGTAAAAGTCAACTAGATGTTCGTCCTATTTTATCCCCT
>JAOXRU010000328.1 GCA_025800395.1 Flavobacteriaceae bacterium | reverse complement strand
AATTCTAATTCTAAATAATTCCGCATTTTTACCTTTCGATCCAGAAGGTGATTTTTAATATTTCAAAAGGGTGAAAAAAACGATCAAATTTCTTAAACGTATGGTACTTTGGCTACTTGAGATACTTCTATTTTTAATTGGGAGTTCTATTTTATTTGTTAGTTTTTATCCATCTTTTGGCGGAGATGTAAATGAAGAAAGAAGAAAAATATACAAACAATCTCCCCAATTTACAGATAAAACATTTAAAAACACACAAACAGTAAACTTAAATCCAAGCTTATCCGAAACCCTTACTATAGCCAGAAAATTCTTTTTCACTAAGGTAGTAGAAGGTAGACCAACAAAAGATATTTCTGTGCCTTCTTTAGAAGCATCTTCATTTCATTCTAATTATTCAGAACCCCGCCTATTGTGGCTTGGTCATTCGAGTTTTTGGTTGCAAATCCATCAAATGAATATTCTTTTAGACCCAGTATTTAGTGAAGTGGCAGCGCCCCATCCTTGGTTAGGTGACAAGAGATTTAACAAAAATAACCCTGTTCAAATAGCAGATTTACCCCCTATAGATGCTGTTTTAATATCGCATGATCATTATGATCATTTAGATTATGAAACCATGCTGCAGCTAAAAGATAAAGTACGCCATTTCTATGTTCCCCTAGGCGTAGGAGTACACTTAGAAGCCTGGGGAATATCTGCAGATAAGATTACAGAGTTAGACTGGTGGGAATCTAAACAAATAGCTTCTTTAGAGTTGGTATGTACACCGGCTAGACATTTTTCTGGTAGAAAGCTAAACAATAGGCAACATACCCTATGGAGTTCGTGGGTGATTCAAACCCCAACGCACAAATTGTTTTTTAGCGGAGATAGTGGTTATGACAAGCATTTTAAAGAAATTGGCATCCAATTTGGTCCTTTCGATTTGGCACTGATGGAATGTGGACAATACAACAAAATGTGGCCAGATATACATATGTTTCCAGAAGAAACAGCCCAGGCTGGAAAAGATATACAAGCCAAAAAAATAATGCCCATACATTGGGGCGTATTTAAGCTGGCGCTTCATTCTTGGGTAGACCCTATAGAGCGGGTACAAAAAGCTGCAGATTCTTTAAACATTCCGCTAATTACTCCAAAAATTGGGGAGTGGTTTTCTATACATACCAATACCAATGAAAACTGGTGGCACGAATACCAACCATAAAAAAGGTCGGTAAAAACCCGACCTTCAATTTTTTAACCAAGCCATTGGCTCCAAGGAACTCTGCTGAGAAAAAACAGTAAACCTAAGCCATAAAAAATAGCAATCTTTTTAAATTTGGCTTTATCGTCCGACATTTTTTTGTGTTTGGACCAGCCTATTGTAATCAGTACTATTGCTAGCACATTCATCATTGGATGCTCTACAAGCAATAATCTAATAATGCTATCTTTCATTACACCTCCCATACCCAGAGCAGACCAAGCAGCAAATTTTGGCGACATAAAGTATAATATCAAACCAACCAGCAATTGAATATGAGAAAAAATAAACGCAAACAAGCTCAGTCTAAAATCTTTTCCCAGACTAAAAGCTTTATTCCCAAACCAACCCATAAGGGCATTTATTACAGCTAAAAAAAGTACGATGAGTACAATATAAGCCAAATACGAGTGTACATTAAGAAGGATTTCCATAAGTTTAGATTGTTTTGGCAAAAATAGGAAATAGTAATTAGAAGATTTATGGAAATACAGGAAAACTAAAGTTATCTATTCTAATTCTAAATAAATTAAATCATGAAGTACTGAGGGGCTTTAATTGGTAGTGCTCTAAATTGTTTTTCTTGTAGGCTTTTCCATAGCCAAAGGACCCAGATGGTATTAAGCAGCTATAGGATAGATTCTACTGGAGGTTGCAAAAGATGTTTATAAGAATTAAAGCTAATGGAAATGTAGTAAATAAAAGTAGTAATCCTAAAACAAATATAAATTTTAGTTTCTTTTGTGGCGATGTCAAATTGACCGAATCTGGGTCTTTATTATTAGAGAGGGGACTGTGTAATATTTTGTGTTTTTGCTAAAATTTAGTTGAAAACTGATTTTGAAATTCATAGGCAAAAAAATTACCTTTAAATTTTTTATTTTATGAAACCAGAATTAGAAAAGCAATTAGAAGCCTTAGTAGGCAAGATTAGCAACAAAGAGGATTTAGATCAAGTTCGAGATCAGCTTTTTAAGCGAGGAGTAGAAGCTTTGCTCAACGCTGAAATGACAGCTCATCTAGGATTTGAAAAAGGAGCCAAAAACGATTCCACCAATACCAGAAATGGTTTTTCCAAAAAAACAATTAAGACCAAAAACGGGCAACAACCCATAGATATTCCAAGGGATAGAGAAGCTAGTTTTGAGCCAGTTATTGTTCCTAAACATCAAACCATCACCCAAGAGCTAGAAGATTGTATCCAAATGCTTTATGCCAAAGGGATGAGCAATAGCGATATTATCGACTTTGTGGAATCTAGCTATGGAGTGGCATACTCTACATCACAAGTTTCTGTCATTACCAATCAACTTTTGGAAGATATTAAACTTTGGCAGAATCGCCCTCTGGAAGACATTTATCCTATGGTATGGATAGATGCAATTCATTACAAAATACGTCAAGAAGGCAAAGTAATATCAAAAGCCTGTATGATAGTTTTAGGTGTAAATACCGAGGGAAAACAAGATATTTTAAGCATGACCATTGTTGAAACAGAAAAAGCTTCGGCATGGATGGCTATATTAGATGATTTGCGCTCTAGAGGGGTAGAAGATATATTCTTTCTTTGCTCCGATAATTTGGCTGGCTTAGACCAAGCTATAGAAGCCATTTATCCTAAAAGTATTCGACAAATCTGCATTGTTCATCAAATTAGAAACTCTCTAAAATATGTCTCTTACAGGGATCGTAAAAAGATTATGGTAGATATAAAAGCCATATACCAAGCCGATAATATGGACGCAGCCCAACAAGCTTTTGAACATTTTAAACACAACTGGGAGGGTAAATATCTAAAAGCTGTAAAATCTTGGGAAAACAATTGGGATAATTTAACTGCTTTTTTAAGCTATCCAAAAGAAATTAGAAAACTCATTTACACCACTAATATTATCGAAAGCTTTAACGCTAGCTTACGCAAGTATACACGCAATAAGAAAGTGTTTCCTAATGATAATGCAGCTCTTAAATCTATTTATTTGGCTGCACAAAGCATACGTAAAAAATGGCAGAAATCCCGATCTAATTGGGGGCAAATCTACAATCAATTGTATATTTGTTTTCCAGACAGATTATAACAACCAAAAATTATAACCTGTGAATTTCGAAATTAGTTTTCTAAAAACACAAAATTCTGGATAGACTCTATGGTTATCTAAAGATGGTTTCTGTTATTCTTAGGGCTGTTATTCTTAGCAGCAGCCAGGCTTTTTGCAATCTTCTTTCTTTATCTTGCACTCTTTATTTTTAGCAGCACATTCCTCCTTGCTCATCTTACAATCTGCCATTTTCTTAGCACATTCCTCCTTACTCATCTTACATGCCTTTTCATCTAGCTTATTTCCTTTATGGTCGTAGCCTGGCGTACCGCATTTACACTTCTCTTTTCCTCCACACTCACATTCTCCCTTTGGACATTGACACATTTTTTCTTGGTCAACTTCTTCGTTTAGAGCCAAATCCATTTTACAAACTGGACAAGTTCCAGCAGCTTCGTAGGTTTTCCCTTTTTCACAATCCATAGGACATTGATAAATCCCTGCGGTAACTTCCAATTGCTCTTTATCGGAATTTTTTTTCTCTGTCTTGCACGATACCATAGTAGCCGCCGCCAATAGACCAATGAAAAAATATTGTAACCAGTGTTTCCTCATAAATTGATAATTTACTCCACTTCTATTTTGAAATGGCATTAATAGTATTTAAAACGTAAAATTACGGATTATATTGAATAGTCTGAATCGTTTTTTAGGGTGCGTGCCTTTTTTGCAAAAGACACCGCGCTTTCGCCAGTCGCTTTTTTTGTGGACCGCTACCGCTATCCACAAAAAAGAGCTCCAACAATGGCTCTATCGCTCGCACATTTAAAAATTAAAATTGTATAACAAA
>JAOXRU010000272.1 GCA_025800395.1 Flavobacteriaceae bacterium | reverse complement strand
TTTATAAAAACCATAGCAGAAACATTTACCCCAGAGAAGTACATATCTGCTGTAAAGAAATCGGCAGCATGTTTATCTGCCCCTAGGGTTAGGTGAATCTCACTATCTGCCTCCATTTTTACGCCAAAGCCTCCTTCTTCTTTTCGTTTTTCTATCTTTTGTTTTATTTTCCCATCTTTATAACTTTTCCCGTCTTTCACCTTACTTCTCAGTTTTATACCAAACACCATTTTTATACTTCCTTTCAACCTTCCTTGTATGGCCATATTGGCATCTACAACACGGTTGTTTGTTACATCCCAAGTAATGGTGGCTGGGGTGGTTTTGCCATCTGTAGAATCGGCTCCAACCAGCAGTATGGAAGACTTAAATGTTAAATCTATTTTATAGTCTAATGCTATATACTTTGTATAAGCCGTATAATTTCCAATTCCTCACTACCTACTGGCATCATCAGATAAATGCGGTTGTAGTAAAAAGACACATTGTCCCTTTCTAAGGGTACTTCTCTATAAGCATGTAAAGGACTCTGGCCATAAAAGTATACGGAATAAGGCTTTGCTGGTACATCAAATTCTTCTTTGTCTATGCGCTCTAAGCATACCAAACGCCCATTGCCATACAATTTCATGGTATATTTTTCTAAAGGCACCATGATGTCTTCTTGTAAATCATAAAAATTTGTTCTTGCATATAGCTGTTGAATTCTCTCTTCTGTATAATAATAGCTTACAAATTCTTCTTGCAAGCCCTTGTCTATGGCTTTCCAAAAGGCTTGGGTATTGCCACTGTGTAGCATTTCTCTGTATTCTTGGTATTTTGCAACGACTTTTTCTAATAATACCTCCTGATCCCATTTACTCAAATCCTGTGCCTTACTCCAGCCTTCTAATTCATAGGGAACTTCTGCTTCAAATTCCAATTGACCTTCTATTAGTGGCACAGGTTCCTCTATATTGGGCATATGGTATTCTTTGATTTTTTTTATATTTTCTTCCTTTTCATCAGTAGTATATATTCTAAATGAAGCACCTCTACTTAGTTTTGTAGAATTTATGTTATAAGGGCTTACCATAGTTCCTTTTTCCAATTGAAATATGCGCATTCTTGCCTGGTAAACACCACTTTTTAGTATAAACGGATTTAATTCTAAATAGCCATCCGTTTGGGTTACTTTTATTTTGGTGTCGTTTATAAACAATTCTATGGCAGCAGATCCTTTAATATTCCAATCTATATAATATATCGTTTTTTGCATGCTATCGTTTATTATCATTGCTGTTGGTTTTCTGTTTTTTTGTGCGAATGGCTTGGTTTTTTTACAGCCAATGCTTAAGATGATGATACTAAATAGGACTAGCTTTCTCATTTGTATTCTCCTTTATTTTTTAATATGTCTATTTTTTTACTAAGCTCAGGAACCACTGGAAATTGAGTCTTCTCCCATTTTTTATTTATAAAAACCATAGCAGAAACATTTACCCCAGAGAAGTACATATCTGCTGTAAAGAAATCGGCAGCATGTTTATCTGCCCCTAGGGTTAGGTGTATTTCACTGTCTGCCGCCATTTTTACACCTAAGCCTCCTTCTTCTTTTCGTTTTTCTATTTTTTGTCTTACTTCATTTTTTTTATAGCTCTTCCCCTCTTGAACTTTACTTCTCAGTTTTATTCCAAATTCCATCTCTATACTTCCTTTCAACCTTCCTTGTATGGCCATATTGGCATCTATAATGCGGTTGTTGCTTACATCCCAGCTAATGGTGGCTGGGGTGGTTTTTCCATCTGTAGAATCGGCTCCGACCAGCAGTATGGAAGATTCAAATGTTAAAT
>JAOXRU010000244.1 GCA_025800395.1 Flavobacteriaceae bacterium | reverse complement strand
AAAAATTAGTGGCAATGGGCTGCAGGCACAATCCAATCATTTGGTGATCGGGGCGAGTCCAGTGTTTTTAACTGGTGGCACCCAAACCATATTGACCAATTTGGATTTGGCGCCTTATTTCCGATTGGAAAACTTACAAGGGATATCTGCCCAGCAGTATAGTCGTTCTTTGCCAGAGGGGCAGTATCGTATTTGCTGGGAGGTATATGACTTTTTTACCAATCAGCGTATCTCCCATCCTACTATGGGTTGTACGTTTTTGTATTTGATAGAGAACGATCCGCCTATACTCAATATCCCCATCAGGGGCGAACAGGTGGCTGCCACCGATATGCCCAATATTGTGTTTCAGTGGACGCCCAGGCATCGCAATGCTACCAATGTGCGCTATACCTTTGAATTGCGGGAATTGTGGGACACCTATATGGAACCGCAAAGCGCTTTTTTGGCGACTCCCAATTTGTATACCGAAGAGACCTATGCCACTGCTCTGGTGTACCAATTGGGCAAACCCACTTTATTGGCTGGCAAGCGCTATGGGTGGCGGGTACGCGCGGTATCTACTAGGGGCTTAAGTGAGAATGCGGTGTTTAAAAACAATGGGTATTCGGAGATTTATCATTTTGAATACAACAAAAATTGCAAGCCCCCGCGCTTTGCATTGGCCAGTCCAGAGAGCAGCGGTCGGGTAAAAGTACAATGGCAAGGCGACATAGACCACCAGCGCTATATGGTGCAATACCGCAAGGCAGGGGTGGAAGATGCGGAGTGGTTTTCGGTAAAAACCACCAATTCTCAGGCGCAAATAGGCAATTTACAGCCAGGAACCACTTACGAATTTCGGGTAGGGGGCTCTTGCGATGCCATCACAGCCCTAAGCCCAGGATATACCTATACCGCCATACATGAATTTGGCATGCCTAGCAAGGAGGAAGCAAAGACGTATAGTTGTGGTATAGTACCAGAAATAGAGATCAGCAATACCAACCCCTTGGAGAATCTGGGAGTGAATGAAGTATTTACCGCAGGAGATTTTCCGGTAACGGTAAAAATCATCGAAGGCGAACAAGGGAATTATAGCGGCAAAGGCTATATCGTGGTGCCTTATTTGGCGGATACCAAAATAGCAGTAGAATTTAAAAACATCAGCATCAATACCGATTACCAATTGGTAGAAGGGAAGATCACCACCACTTATGATGCTACTTGGGGTGGGGTGGAGGATATACAAGAGACTATAGATGATTTGAAAGAAGCTGGCGAAGAATTAGGAGATATCATAAAAGATATTTTTGGAGATGAAGAGGAAGATGTAGAGGATGAGGAATCAGAAGAGGATGTTGAGCACGGTGAATCGGATGAATCTGGGGAGGAGCGTGTTGAGGATGATAAAAACGAAGACTCAGGCGCAACCAATGATTCTGAGGAATCTCAAGAGGATACTGACAATAATAACGACCATACGGGAGATGGTAGTAATCCCAATGATAACAATAATAATTCTTCAGATAATTCAGAATCTGAAGAGAGTAATATTACTGAAGAGGAGATTGTAATTAAATATAAGGGTAAAGACTATAAGCATAAATCCATCATTAAAATCCCTTTTAAAAGAAATTTAGGGGATCAAGAATTTAGAATTATAAATATTAAAGATGATTATAAAATAGATTGGAGCTTACATCATAGTTTTGAAACTATAAATGCTTTTGCAGCGGCAGGAAACGGAATAAAGACTAGTTTAGATGTAAAGAATTTTGAAGAAAAGACTGTTTTGCAAGCAGAATATTGGAAAGATTCTCGCGAAAATGCAAAAAAAATTCAAGTGTTAATACAGATTTCTAGAAAGAAATTTAAAATGAAGGAGTTGTATGCTTTCGATGGGAAAAAGAGAGTTGCTAAGTCTGGCGAAACTTTATATTTAATTGATAAACCCTCTTTATCTTATGAATCTAGGAAAATTAATTTTGCGATTGTCAGTAATCCAAAAATTATAAAGAAAGAACTACCTAAAAACAGTATACGCTGGCAAATTGACTTTGGTAATCAATTAGAGTGGAAGGATAAAAAAGATGTATACAAAAATATAAGAGAACAAGAGTCGACATATAGAATTAGTGCTTTGGCGGGATATCCAAAACAAAATGAAAAAGAGGTGAGAGTAAAATGGATTCCTCAGGATTTTTCTATGCATAATGACAAATTTGATTATGGTTTTAGTTTGATGCCATATTTGAAGGAATTTGCAGAAAAAGTAGGTGTTCCTGTTTATCATGAAAAGGATAAATATGATACAAACAATGGTTTTAGTATTCTTGCCAATCTTCAGTTTGTAACTGAAACACGAAACAAAATAGATATAAATTCTAGATTGTTTTATAAAGAAGAGAAGCAAACAGTTAAAACAGCACTGGGAGTAAAGGGTACTTTTGAAAAGGGGATTCCATATTTGTCTCTACCAAATGTCAACAAAAAGTTTTTAGGTGTAGAGTTTGATTTTGCTTTAGGAATATATTTTTTTATGGAAGCTCAGGCTTTTGGAGAAATAGGACATACAAAGTATACAGAAGAATGGGTTGAAGAGAAAAATCGTAGAAATAAAACTTACTCGAAGTATGGTGATCCAGCGAATCTAAAGTTGTTAGCTCGTTTAGGCTTAGATCCAAAATTAGTTTTAAAAGCGTCGGAAAAGATATCAGGTAAAATTTCCGGAAAATCTTTTGTAGAGGCAGTTTTAATAAATTACGATGTATCTAAAAACAAAATTAATTTTCCTGTAACTGACGGTTTGTTATTAAAATGCGAACCAATGGCTACTTTTACATTTTTTGGAAGGAGTTATACGCATCAGTTTGATAGATATGAATATGAGATTAACTGGTAATGTAATTAAAAAAAAACTATTAGTGTTTTTTATATTTTTAATGATTATAAATTTTTTGTTTTCTGTATTTATAACCGCATTCGGATTGTTAAATGGTAACTATTTGGATGACTTTCAAGAAATTGATAATTTGGTAGGTAGAAAGGAAAAAATGGAAGTTCTTTTGTTGGATATCACAAAAGGCGATGAATACAGAGCAGGAGGAGACAGTCCCCCTGTGTATATGATAGAGGGATTTTTAGTTAATGATAACTCCAGAATAGAAGTTATGGCAAGAAGAGAAGAGTTTGTTAATTGGGAATTGCAATTTCAACCTCTTTATAGAAGTAAATTGACAAATAAATATTATTTGAAAGATGCTCCAGATGCTTATTATGACTTGGAACTGGCTTCTTTATATATAATGGTTTATTTTAAAGTTTCGTTTTATTTACTTCTTTTACTGTTTATATATGTTATTAGGGTTAAGATAAAATAATAATTATGAAGAAATTTCTATTGTTGTGTGTGTTTTTATTAATGGGAAAGTTGTGTTTGGCCCAGAATGTTTTAGAATATCATATTGATACGCCTATTAGGTTTCAGGCTTATAAAGAACAAGACAAACTATACAGACCTAGAACTCTAACAGACTATAAACAAAATACTCCTGAAGCAGCAGCGCAATCTTACTTTTTCGCAATTTCCAATGCCATATTGTCCAAATTGTATTTTGATCAATCAAATTATACGGAAAAAGAAGATTCTGATTTTGTAGCAATTAAAAAGACACCTATAAATGATGCTTATATACAGATACTTCACAAGACGTCATATACTTTTAGTGGTAAGTCAATGGCGTATATTATGTTTATTGCTCGGGTTAAAGGTATAAATTATTATTTTCCAACTCTTTTGTCTCTTATAAAAAAAGAAGGTAAATGGTATATACATAAAAGGCCAAATCAAAAAAAATTGAACGATTGTTTAATGATGTTTAAGCCATGTGTTATGTCTTGTTTGGTAGAAGGAAAGAGTCCAGATAAAGATGTTGAATTATTAATAAGAAAAACAAAATCAAAATCTAATACTTTAGATTTTGTAAGACTATTTGATGAATTAGTTGCTATTCAAAATAACGAAAGTTTATCTACGAAACTTACTATGACCGAAAACTTAGATTGTAAAGAAATTGACTCCAAGCAAGAGGTTACTGGAAATGCAATTTTCACAGGTTTGTATAAGGATGTAAACTTTAAAATGTTCGATAAACCAAATGATAAGTGGTTATCTAAAGTGGATAAAGGTCAGGATTCTATTGTGTTAACTAGTAAGTTAAGTTTTCATTATGCTAACAAAGAATATTCAGCATTAAAGTTCAAAAGAATTCAACCAAACGGGAAGATTGCTATGGATTATTTAAGGTTGGATAATAATCAAATAGAGAAGCAGGCAGAAGAACTTTTAATTTTATATGAGCAGTTAAGTACTAAAATATTCTCGGATTTGTCTCCAAGTATGGTAAAGAAGAATATAATGAACTCAGATTTATATAAAAGAAGTCGTGGGGTTTATGAGGTGTTAAATATTTCAAAATTGTTTCAACTTTTTCAAGAAAATAAGGCCATGTTTAAAGTGTATATGAATAATATCTAAACCCTTTAATTATAGCTTTACTGCTTCGGTTAAGATTGTATAATACCTCGACAAAACTGGACCATTGTTTAAGTTGAAATTTTACTAACTTTAAACAATGACAAAAATGAGAAAACCCCGCAGAAAATTCACATCGGAATTTAAATCAAAAGTAGCCATAGAGGCTTTAAAGGAGCGTTATAGTTTATCAGAACTTGCAGAGCGTTTTGAACTACACCCGAACCAAATTAGTCAATGGAAACAAGAGTTTCGTATCCATCCGACGAACTACACCTTATTTTTTTGGGAGTATCCAGGTAGGAGTTCTTCTAGGCGGTTAGCTTTATGGTCGGGGATTTGTTCTAAGGTTTGAGATAGCCACTTTAGCGGATCGATGCCTTGGGATTTACAACTGCCGAAAAAGGAATAAAGCATGGCTGCATTGTGCGGGTCTGTAAACTAAACTCTGTCCGTTGTTCCGATTCCTTAAGGGCTATCCTTAGAGGAATAGGTGTTTAAATCCAAGGGTGGCTATTTCGGTCAAAATATGCCACTTTGAAAGATCATGTAATGACACAAAAAATTAAATTTCCTATTGTAAAACACTCCGAATTTTGGGATAGTTAATAATACCAGCTAAAACTCGGGAAGTACTAGAACAAAAGCAGATTTATAACAAATATGCTGCCCCTTTCCTCCTGCACATCCACAACCATATAGTATATAATTGTGTGGTAAGCACCCATCTAGGTTTTTGAGGTAGAGAACCACTAGACCACTTGCCGAAAGCCAACAAATACTTCGACAAAAGTATACCTGTACAATTTTCTGCTATAAAAAAAGGGGATGTAAAAGTTGTAAGTACAGAAAAAGTTGGTAACTTAGAAGAAGTTGCGAGGTATGCAGACGGGGTTTTACAGAAAAAAAAGGTAATTCCCGAAGCAGATGACGCCGAAGTTCTTATACATGGAAAAACCAAAGCAGACGATTTTTTAAAAAAAGGAGAATCCCTTGGGTTTCGGAGTTTGGATGATGCTGGAGGTGCCTTGGGAAAGTACTCCAATATTAGGAAATTCATAGGTAATTCAAGGATAAAACAATACCTGAAAACAGACGAGTTATACAAATTTGAAGCAACTATAAGAAAAGCTCACCCCGATGTTTTGAAGTACATGAATGAAATGGATGAGTTTGATTTTGCAGAAATGGTAAGGGGGTATAGAGATTTAAAGAAAGGCGAGAAGCTTAGTACATTTGAAAATGCAATCAAAAGTGGAGATAATTTTTACGGGAAGTACAACGGTTGGTTAAAATACTGGCAGTTAACTCTAGGTATGAAATACTCATTAACTACAATACAAGACTTAAAGAAAGCTGGTAAGCTACTCCCAACAGGAAATGCAACAGATATACAGCTTGCTTCTATTCAATCTTTTACAAGAAAAGGGGATTTTATTAATCGTCCTCTTCGATATGAGAACAATTCTGAATTTATGGGAGATTATGCGACTAAGGGTTTACAGTATATGAAAGATGGTTTTGACGCATTACGAAAAATTCCAAGCAGGTTAGTGAAAAACACTAAAGTATTCAGTGGTAAAGCTTTTTCAAAGGCTGATTTTGAAAAACAATTTGTGAACGGTATTGGTAAAACGGTTCCTAATAAAAGCTTTATTTCTACTTCAAAATTGGAAAGTGTAGCGGAAGGCTTTACTAAACTAACGAAAAAATGGGCTGGTAATGGAGATAAGGTAGCCGTTATTCAAAGGATTCAGGTAAAAGATGGTGTATATATAGATGACCTATCTGATTGGGGAAAGAATCTTGGAAAAACAAGGCATTCTAGTGCTGAGAAAGCTATTCAAATACAAGAGGAAGTAGTATTGAATGCAGGTGATTTAAAGCAAATTGGAGAACCAATTCCTATCATGGAAAATGGTGTACATAAGATAATTAATGGAATGAAAGCTTATTACATTGACTTTATTCAACTATAATCATGAGAAAAATAAGACCAAGTGAAATAACAAATGATTTGACCCAAGAACAATTAGAAATACTTGCAGAAATGCTGGAAGGAGATTCTGCAAATAATGGATGGATTGAATGTCATAATAAACTGTCAGATGAGCAGGTATTTCAAGTTCATAATAAGTTAGGAGAATTGATTAGAAAGCGGGAGGAATTAAGAATTGCAGCTTTGAGTGAGAGAGAGTGCTTAGAGGAAGAAAAGAAATCAAAAGAATGGTATGAAAATGCAGATTCAGATGGTTTTTATGGCAATATGGGTCAGCCAGAGACGGCTCAGGAGTTTAAGAAACGATATGGAGTTTGGCCACCAGGATTTGATAAAAATGGTGATAAACTAGAGAATGATTAATTACAGAAAATATATTATTTTTCCCCTGCTGGCGGGAGCGTCACGCTCGTGTCCAATGGAATTTAGGAGTGGGAAATAAATTTTACCACCTTGCAACCTATTTAAGAATGATGGGTAATAAAGGATTGAAAACAAATGCACGAGCGTGACGCTGGCATCAATGTAATAGTATGAATCTATGAAACCACATCAGCTTAAATTTTATTATAAATCCGAAGCTTTAACAGTGGCTCAGCAATTAAACTTTTTTGGTTTAAAGGATCCTGAAGACTTTTTTATTTACATCTACTGTAGTGATGCAGGCAATTATGGGATGGAATTTCTACCATCGGGTTTGGAGATAGATTCGGATTATACTTTTTTTCTAGAGAAAATGTGGTATGTAGGTTTGCGTATAGATGAAACTGCTCTTGGTTTGTTTCCCATACCTCCATCAACAAAAAAGTTAATAGTAGAAGCTCGTTTGGATAAGAAAAAAATGCATGCAAAGATATATGCCTTACCAAAGGATGAAGAATTTATCAATGGTAAAGACACCTCGGCTTTTCCCATTTATTATGAAGGCACATTTACTAGGCATAGTGTAAATGAGGAGGTGAATGAGGGTATAGATGCAGGGCAAGAGCCAGTTCCTTATAAGTGTTTTTATTGTGCCTATGGCCGACAAGATTTAGAAAAAAAGGTGCTCTGTGGCAGAACAGGAACTTATGCCAAAGAGAAAAACTGTAAGCCAAAATTACTAAAAGAGGAAATAGAAATACTACCAACTATAAAAAGACGGCCCTACTACAATAGTAAAAGCATGAATATAGATAGAATGATAGCGGCGGGATTATGCTTTTGTGTAGCAATTTATATGGGGCATATTATAGCAATACTAGTTTTGTTTTTTCTGTTTTTTGCTACCATCATTGTTTATTTCATAGAAAAAGACGAGATATATGATAAATAAAAGATACAATTTTCTCAATTAGCAAGCATCCGCCTAGTTTTAAATAAACCTCTTTAGTATATGACAAAAACATAATTCATTGAAAGTCAACAAATTAAATGTTAAAAAATCAGGATAAAGCATTGATTTTCAGTACGTTAGAAGAATAACACCAATCATTTTTCTAATGAAGAAAACCAATGCTTGCCTTAAAAATAATGAATTAACAGCAGTCCTCAATACACATTTTCAAGGAAAACTGAATTTGGCAAGAGTAAAACTCATTTCTCTCTTCATTT
>JAOXRU010000233.1 GCA_025800395.1 Flavobacteriaceae bacterium | reverse complement strand
AAGCGGAATACAAATTAGGGTGTATATAAACAAGCTAATCTGAAAATTTACTACCGATTTTCCGTGAGTGTCCATTTTGTTAATGGCATCTTTTTGGGTAAGCCACAATACTAGGGGGACTATAAAACCTCCGAAGCCAGTAACAAAATCTAATAATTGACTTAAATGTGTGGCGACTAACATGCCGTTGTTTTCTTTTTGCATAATTTCTAAGTTTTTTGATGGATGACACTTATAGGACGCACAAAGGCTAAAATTGTTACAAAAAGGTGCTGTGTACTGCTTAGAACCACTAAGAAGCTTTGGTGTAGCTGCCATTTTAAGATTTTGAAACCTCTATATATAAAAGTGCCTTAACAGCTTGCCAAATTGCTATGCCAACGAGAACTATCTGGTTTGGCTCCTCATGTTTTTAAAAAACCTTTTTAATGTTTTATAGTATTGAAGTTTTTACATAGAACCCAGTACAGCAAGAAATCTTGCACTTGAACAAGTACGATCTATTTCCAAAAAATGGCCTATTTTTGCGCAAAACAATTAGGTATGATTCCAAACGATACAATAGTTGCCTTAGCTACCCCTTCTGGGGTGGGTGCTATAGCAGTAATACGACTTAGCGGTACAAAGGCTATTGCTATAGCTTCACAAGTGTTTCGGTCTGTGCATGGGAAAGACTTAAACCAACAGCGTAGTCACACCATATTGTTAGGACATATTATAAAAGACACCACCACCTTGGATGAGGTTTTGGTTAGTGTATTTAAAAATCCGCATAGTTATACTGGAGAAGATGTGGTGGAGTTTTCTTGTCATGGATCTAGTTTTATTCAGCAAGAAATTATACAGTTACTTTTATCTAAAGGAGCCAGATTGGCCCAGGCGGGCGAATTTACCTTACGTGCATTCTTGCATGGAAAAATGGATTTAAGTCAGGCCGAAGCAGTGGCAGACCTTATTGCCTCTAATAGTGAAGCAGCACACCAGGTGGCTATGCAACAAATGCGAGGCGGATTTAGTTCGCAGCTGAAAGACTTACGTGCCCAATTATTAGACTTTGTA
>JAOXRU010000232.1 GCA_025800395.1 Flavobacteriaceae bacterium | reverse complement strand
CGAACCAGCGACCCCCTGCTTGTAAGGCAGGTGCTCTGAACCAACTGAGCTAAGAGCCCTTAATCTGCATTGCATTATTCACGTTGCGGGTGCAAATATAGAACACTTTTCTTCACTTCCAAAAGAAAAGTGCAAAAAAATCACAAGACTTCCGCCACCACAAAAGTACTCCCCCCAACATATATACAATCTAATAAACCGGCAGCATTTCGAGCCGCAGCATAAGCTTCAGCTACAGAATCGTATACCGTTCCATCCAAGCCATTCTCAAGCGCTTTACCTTGTAAATCCAAAGCTGGCAATGCTCTATAAATATTTGGCGCACAAAAATAATACCTAGCCTCCTTTGGTAATAAACTCAAAATTTCTTGCAACTCTTTCTCTTTTACCACGCCAAAAACAATATGCAAATTCGCACACTTTTCTTGCGCTAGTTGCACCATGGTAATGGATAATCCTTCAGTATTATGAGCAGTATCACAAATAATTTTAGGCTGCAATTCCAAAACTTGCCACCTCCCTTGCAATCCAGTTAAAGACACCACGTTCATTAAACCCTCTTCTATAGCTTTCTCCCCAACAGGAAATCGATCTAAAGCCTTTATAGTTGCCACTACACCCTGTATATTTTTCTGCTGATACATTCCCAACAAATCGGTCTCATATGCTACAGGAGGCGCAAAGACCAAAGGAGCACCTCTATTTTGCGCAACCTCCCTAAACACCTCAGAAACAACTTCCTGTTGTTCACTTATCACCACTGGAATTCCTGATTTAATAATTCCTGCTTTCTCAAAAGCAATCTGTTGCAAACTATCTCCTAACAAATCCTTATGATCCATTCCAATATTGGTAATCAAACACACCTCTGGCTGTATTACATTGGTAGAGTCTAAGCGTCCGCCCAAACCAACTTCTACCACTGCAATATCTACCTCCATCTCTGAAAAGTACCAAAAAGCCATTCCAACCGTCATCTCAAAAAACGAAGGTTTTTCCTTAGCAAAATATTCCTTATAACGTGCCACAAACCCAACTACTTCTTCTTCAGATATACAAACACCATCAACTCGAATTCGCTCTCTAAAATCCTTTAAATGCGGAGAAGTATACAATCCTACCTTATAACCTGCTTTTTGCAATATAGCAGCCAACATATGACTACTCGATCCCTTGCCATTTGTTCCCGCCACATGCACGCTAGCCCAATTCTTCTCTGGCCTCCCTAACCTATCCAGTAAATTTTGTATCCCAACCAACTTAGACTTCATGGCAGTCCCACCAATTTTCTGATAGGCCGGCAATTGCCCATACAACCATTCGATCGTCTCCCGATAATTCATAATTCAAAAAAAGTAAAAATCCGACAAAACATCTATTTATAACACATTTTTTTGGGGGCTACCACGTGCTTAGGCACATGGTCGGGCTTTCGCTAGTCGCTTTGCACTTTCGTAAAAACTACAGCGCAAGAGCTTCAACATGCCGCTCTATCCCTAGCCCAATCTTTAGAATTTGACAAATTTATCTATAAAAAAAGCCAAATTTACAATTGAATTTGGCTTTA
>JAOXRU010000225.1 GCA_025800395.1 Flavobacteriaceae bacterium | reverse complement strand
CAAAGATTGCTGTTTATAAGGCTTTCTATAGATTTATTTTGTCTTTCCTTATGCGTCGTTGTGATCTTTTCGAGCTATAAATAGCCCTTCAAAGCCACGCCTAGCTTAAGAAAATCAAAATAAACTGTGTGCGTAAGTTATATCGAACTCACGTTAAGTAAAACATCCCATTTTTAAATCTGCCAATAAGATTATTTTCTTGAAGCAAAGTGTCTTTGTGTTTTAGTTGTAGTTGTATAAGCGTGTCGTTTTTGGGCTGGAGCACTATGGTGAACGATTTATGCTGACTGGGATCTATTTTTTTCAATTTTTCGGTCATGTATCGTTCCCCAGTTAGAAAATCAAAGCCATTGTTGAAGCGGAGGGAATCTTGGATAGTGTCGTTTGCTGAACGAAGGCCACTAGGGTAGCGTCTTATGGGGTGTATACTATAGATTCCCTGCAATCGATACAATTGATCTGATTGTAGATAAAGGAGATTGGAGCGAAACCCCTTTTTGCTATAAGGAGCTTTACAACCAGACCAAACGATGATTCCTATGCCTAGACAAAACGCGAGCAACACTTTCTTGTACATCTGTTCAAATTTTAGACAAAGATAACACCTCTTTGGAGTGTTTGTAGTATTTTTCTTTAAGTGTTAGCCTTGGAAAACTGAAGATTCTTGTTTATAGTTGCGGTAGGCTTTTAGCACGTTGCTTATATGTTGATTAACAGTTTGTATCCAATGCCTCTAATATTGCGTATTTCAATACGTGGGTCTTTGGCTAGTTTTTTGCGTAGTTTGGTGATAAACACATCCATGCTTCTTCCGGTGAAAAAATCATCGGTGCCCCAAAGTTTTTCTAATACTTCAGATCTATTTAGGATATTGTTCTCTTGTAAACAAAGGTGATAGAGTAGTTCGCTTTCTTTGTGGGTAAGCACTACAGCTTTGTCGTTTAAATATTGAAGGCTTTGTTTGGTATGGTCAAAGGAATAATCTCCTATAGTGTGTTGGTTGCTGGGTTTTTTCTTAGGAGTATACGATAACAAATTGTGCATGCGTACAATAAGCTCCTCCATGCTAAATGGTTTTTTGAGATAGTCGTTGCCGCCAGCTTGAAAGCCACTCACTACATCTTCGGTTTGGCTTTTAGCAGTTAGAAAAATAATGGGGATATGTGGGTTTTCTTTGCGTATGCGTTGGGCAAGGCTAAAGCCATCTAGTTTGGGCATCATAACATCTAAGACTAGTAGTTCTGGTTGTTTTTCTTTATAACTATTAAAAGCCATTTCCCCGTCTATGCAAAGGGAGACCTCGAAATTTCTGGTTTCTAGGCTTTCTTTGATGATTTGTCCCAAGGCGGGTTCGTCTTCTGCTAGTAAAATATTAATCTTCTTTGTCATGGGGTAGTCGAATTTCGAATTGCGTATGGTCTTTCTGTAAATGAAGGCTGATGGTACCCCCGTGTTTCTCTACAATTTTTTTGGTGTAATACAGGCCAATTCCAAAACCCTTGGTGTCGTGTTTGTTGCCCTGCGGAACTCTGTAAAACTGTTCGAATATTTTGCTGGCTTGTTCTTTGGTAAGGCTAGTACCACTATCGTTGACATGTATGTAGGTGGCATCGGATTTTTCTTCTAGGCTTAGCCATATGCTGTCTCCACCATAGAGAATGGCATTGTCTATGAGGTTGTGTACAGCATGGTGAAAATGAAAACGATCGAGCTGTCTAATGGTGTTTTCTTTGCCAGAGAATGCGATGGTTTTTGTGGTTTGAGCGTTTCTTTCTTCCACCATTTGGGAGATGTTTTTGTGCAAGTTAACGGCTTCCAATCGCAGCTGAATTTTGTCGCTGTCTAGGCTGGCTGTTTCCAAGAGTTTTTCTACCATGTGGCTAAGCTTTCCTAATTGTTGTTCGGAAATAGAAAGGTAGTTTTTGGTTTTCTCCGGATCGTGCATGCCATGGAAATGCTGTATGCCTTCTAGAGCCACCGAAATAGTGGAAATAGGAGTTTTAAACTCATGGGTAATATTGCTAATTAAGTCGTTTTTTACCAAAGAAAGTTGTTTCTGGTGTTGGATAATTTTCCACATATAAAACAACGCCCAAATAATTCCCAAAACCAATGTTAGCGACAGTCCAATTTGTAACATATTGCTACGTAGCAAGAACATGGTATTATTGCCAAAATAGATGGTGAGTTTCTCTTTGGGTTTTAGAAATTCGGATAAAGAGACAATGCTTAGATCGCTTGTAGCTTTTTGTTCCGGATACAGCTGTATGGTATCTTTTGGCGATTGGAAAGTAAGGCTATATTGTAGCGCTATCTTTTTTTGTTCTAACAAATTCCGAAATATCGAATCTACCTTTTTCAGATTCATATTGGAGGTAGAAAGGGAAATTACGATCTGATTTGTAACTTCTTTGAGGTGTTTGGCGTGCGATGGAAATTGATTGTTGTATAGGCTGTCGCTTCCAAATTTTATCGCGCTTAGCGTTTTAGAAAACTTGCCACTACCGCTACTAATGGAATCGGAGAATTGGAAGGCAATACTTGTTTCTTTTTGGTTTGAAGCACTATCTATAGTAGTAGTACTTTTAGAAAAGCTAATATTGTTGCTAGAAAAAGTTATTTGGGTTTTAGAAGGTTTTTTACTGTTGTTTTTTAAGCTAGGAAACCGTGCATCTGCGCTTTTCAACGGTTTAGAAGTTTCGCTTTTAGCATCTTTACCAAGAAAAGTTTGCAGCTTGGGAATGCGTTTTAGTTTCATAGAATCTACTTGGATAGAACCAGTAGAATCGTTTATTTCTATAGCCTCTATTATAGAATCAAGGGTGTTGTCTTTTTCGTTCTTATCCGAATCGTATAAAAAGCCAACATAATTGTTCTTTGCCAAATTGGTATAATAATTCTCCAATGCCTGGTCTAAAGTTTGGTTGGCATCGTTTATGAGTTGCTGCTTGCTAATGCGATAGTTGGAGATGTTCCAATACAATTGCAGCCCTATGGTACAAAGTACAATGGCGCTTATCCAATAAATGATGCGACTGTGCTTTTTGTCGTTCATGGTATAAAAATACAATATATAGCAGCCCTTCTGCAAACGCTTAACACTCGTTAACACTCGTTAACGCAATTAGAAGGGGATAGGCTGCATATTTGTAGATGTGAAAATCAAATATCTAAAATATATGAAAACCGTACTACAACTTATTGTTTTATTGTTCATCTGCAATTTGCAGGCCCAAAACCTTAAAGGAACCGCCACCTATATGTCGCAAACCCATATAGAAATAAAGAAAGACTCTACCATGAAAGACGAAATGTATGAACAACTAACCGCCATGCTTGCCAAGCAAATGCAGAAAGAGTACATTCTTACATTTAATGGTGCCGAAATGAATTATAAAGAAGCACAAAGTTTAGATAGTGGTCCAGCAACGGCATCTTCTGGAGGGATGAGTATTGTAATGCTATCTGGAAATCCGAATAGTTTGCGTTATCGCAATTTAGAAACCAAAAAAGAACTCGATCAGAAAGATATACAAGGGAAGCTATTTTTGGTGCATAAAGATTTAGAAGAATTACCTTGGACGCTTACCAAGGAAACCAAGAACATTGGGCAATATGTATGTTTTAAAGCTACACGCACTTATGAGCACGAATCTATGGAATACAATTTCGAGGAGGGCAAAGAAGCAGAGGAAAAGCTAACTAAGAAAACCATACATGTAGAAGCTTGGTATACACCACAAATACCATTAGGACATGGGCCATCGGGTCATTACGGATTGCCAGGACTAATATTAGAAGTAACCAGAGGAAGAACCAAACTTATGTGTACCAAAGTAACCTTGAGTGCGAATAAAGAGATACTTATTAAAAAACCTAAAAAAGGAAAAAAAGTAAGCCAAGAAAAATACAAAGAGATTAGCGAAAAGAAGACCAAAGAAATGATGAAGCGCATGCAATCTGGGCGAAAAGGAGAAAAAGGATATTCTATTAGTATAAGCAATTAAAGACCGTTGCAAAAGCACCCTAAAAAAGAGCAACTAAGTGTGGGATTGTCGTTTTGTTAAAAACGTTTTGCAACGGTCTTAATTAGTGGCACAAAATTTTAATTTCTACAAAGCATGTTAAGAGTTTTTATAGTTTGCAGCCTTCTGCTGCTTCCCCATATTTTTTATGCCCAAGAAGCAACCATACAGGGCAAGGTTACCGATAGTATTGGCAAGCCCTTGGCATTGGCAAACCTTATTGCAAGCAAGCAAGCAGATGGTACTGTAGCCAATTATGCCATAACCGATAGTGAGGGGCGTTATAAATTGATGTTGGAGGCTGGCAATTCGTACAGCATTAAAACCAGCTACTTAGGCTATGCGACTAAAGTAGTGTCTTTGCATGTAGAGGCGTCTGTTGCAAACAAAACCTTAAATATACAGTTACAAGCTGCACCCAATATGCTAGAAGGGGTAGAAGTGGTATACGAAATGCCTGTACAAGTAAAAGGAGATACCATTATATATAAAACCGATAAGTTTACCAATGGCAAAGAGCGGAAGCTAAAAGACGTGATTAAAAAGCTGCCAGGAATGGAGGTTACCAAAGATGGCGACATTAAGGTAGAAGGCAAAAAGGTAAAAAAAGTATTGGTAGAGGGAGAAGAATTCTTTGGAGGCGATAGCAAAATGGCAAACGAAAACATTCCTGCCGATGCGGTAGATAAGGTAGAAGTGCTACGCAATTTTAACGAGGTGGACCAAATGAAGGGGCTAAACAACAATGCCGATGATATGGCTATTAATATTAAACTAAAGGAAGGCAATAAATCTTTTTGGTTTGGCACTATAGCTGCTGCTGTGGGTATGGGAGATGCCGATACTTTTCGGTTTTTGGCAAACCCTAAACTGTTTTATTATAGCAAAAAGTACAGTGTAAACATAATTACCAATAGCAACAATATAGGAGAAGCTCCTTTTAGTTTTATGGATTACTTTAGGTTTACAGGTGGTTTTAAGAATTTTGGCAAAAAGAATGGCACCAGTTTTAATACCAATAATAGTAGTGGATTGTCTGCCCTAATGGCTGCCAACAATCGTTTGGCAAAGTCCGAAGCTAACTTTGCTGGAGCTAATTTTACTATAAATCCAAACAAAAAATGGAAGTTAGGAGGTTTTGGGCTCTATGCCAACAACAATAACAAAAGTATAACCCAGTCTTTAAATAACTATGTACTTACCGATACCCGGGAAGAACGATCGGCCACCAGCCAACAAGAATCTAGTTTGGCATTGCTTAAACTAAACACTACTTATAAACCCAATCGCAAATTACAAATAGATTGGGATGGGTTGGCCCAGTACAGCGATCAGTTGTATCGCAGCACCCAGGCATCGGTATTGCAAATAGGTGCTAGTGCACCCCAAAACAATTTGGTAGAAAGCAAACAAGGCGAAGCACCTTGGAGTGTGCAAAACGATATTAATGCCTATTATACCTTGCACGACAATCATGTGTTTTCGGGTAGGTTGGTACAGCAGTACGAGAAAAACAAGCCTTTGTATGCTGCCAATCAGGACCAATTGCCATTTCCGGGCGTATTTACTGGCATCTCTGGCGATGCCATAGTGTATGCCCCTTTACAGCAGGCAGACCGTTATAGGCTAGAGCAACAATCCGACTTGCGTACCAACCAATTGGATGCGGAGGTGAATTACTACAGTATACTTAGCAAAAGATCGCATTTGCAGTTTAATCTGGGGCATACCTATAGCAAGCAAGATTTTAATTCGGGAATTTTTCAATTATTAGACAATGGCAGCAATCGTTTTTCCGACGATATATTTAACAACGAGGTCTCGTATTGGTTTGGCGACAGTTTTATAGGGGTACATTGGAAACAACAATTAGGACCAATTACCTTACAGCCTGGAGTAAGTACGCACTATTACGCATTAAAAGACGTGCAAGCAGCAAGCACAAACAAGCAAGCCGATTGGCGTGTATTGCCACGATTAGATATAAAGTGGCGTTTGTCTAATTCGCAAAGCATAAGCGGTAGTTATAGTAATACTGCCGCCTATACGCAGGTAGAGAATTTGGCCATGGCATATCGGATGAAAAGTTTTACCAGTTTGTTTCGTGGAAACAGAAATTTAGAGGCGGCTGTAAATGAGAACTACAGCTTGCGGTATTTTAACTTTAATATGTTTTCTTATGTTAATTTGAATATTAGCTTAAAATATTCCAAGAAGAAAAACGCTTTAAAGAGTAACCAACTTTTAGATGGCATACAAAGTGTACAGAGTTTAGAAAATATGCCTTCGAATTTACCAGATGAAAGCTGGAGTGGGAATTTGTATTTTAGTAAGAAGTTTTCGAAGATAGAATTAAAAACCCGTGCAGATATTGGTTTATCTCATTATTATAATACGATAAATACCATACTACAAAAAACCGAGAGTCTTCATCAGCATTACGAATTTAGTTTGCGAAGCAATTTTATGAAGGCACCCAATTTTGAGTTAGGGTACAGTCATGGTTTTAGTAAGAATGCCATAGTAGATAATAGCACCCAATTTGAGACCTTAGAGCCTTATGCAGAGTTAGATATTAATTTGGGGGAGCATTGGAGTTTTTACAGCAAGTTTCGGTATAATTATTATTTTAATGAAGAGAAAACGGTAGAGAATAAGAATCCGTTTTTAGAGGTCAGTTTGTTTTACAGCAAGAAAGACAGTCCGTGGGAGTTCCGCGTCGATGGTAAGAATTTGTTACAATCGGCATACATCAATCAGAACAATTTTACCCAGACCATACAGCAGACCACCCAATACGAGGTGTTGCCTGCTATGGTTTTGGTAAAGGCAATTTACAAACTGTAGAAACGAAGGCTATTTTGTCTATTAGCTATACGTAAATAGGATTCGTTTGTTTCTGTCTAAGGATTTGTTCGTATGGGCATCTGTAGGTAAATCGTATTTCTCTTGTTATAGTTCTCGGGTAACCTATTGCGTGAGGGATGGCAGCGGTAGCTAGTTGCCCCTATTGCTTATACCAATTAATGCCCTTAAAAGAAAATTGGGGTAGTTTATAGTAGCTGCGCTTGGCTGCGGAGGCGACCAAAGGAAGCCCACGAAAGCCTAGCAAAGCTTGCAATAGGGGCAACTACTACAAGCGTACAGCCCGACCCCGCCTTCCGATAGTAATCGGGAGCGGGGGCACGCCCAAGAAAAAGAAAGGGTGTAGGTTAGAATAGGTTTTATACTTTCTATTATTTTGCTTAGTTTTAGGCAGAGAAAAAATTAGAAAATCATGAGAATATTTGGGGTGCGCATGCTGTTTGCGGTATGGTTGGCAGCGTTTTTACTAGCGTGTAAAACAGATAAAAAAGAGACGGATAAAAACGAGATTTCGGAAAATTATGTGCAGGAGAACTACACCAAAAAGGAGGTAGATATTCCTATGCGAGATGGGAAGACTTTGCACACCACCATTTACAGTCCCAAGGATACGAGCAAGAAGTATCCGATAATTATGCAGCGTACACCTTATAGTTCGCGCCCTTACGGAGAAGGAAATTTTCGCAAGCGTATTGCACCAAACCAATATATGATGAAGGAGGGGTATATAGTGGTGTACCAAGATGTTCGCGGGCGTTGGATGAGCGAGGGGCGCTACGATAATATGCGGGCGTATATACCCAATAAATCCGACAAAACGGTGGTAGATGAGAGTTCGGATACCTACGATACCATAGATTGGTTGGTAAAGAATGTAGCAAACAACAATGGCAATGTGGGAATTTGGGGTATATCGTACCCCGGTTTTTACAGTACCTATGCGGTGGTAGATGCGCATCCGGCTTTAAAGGCGGCCTCGCCACAGGCATGTATAGGGGATTTCTTTTTTGATGATTTTCACCACAACGGGGCGTATTTATTGAGTTACTTCAGGGCAACTTCTTTATTTGGAACCTATAGACCAGATAATAAACCCATAGATACAGCTTGGTATAATTTACCAGATTTGGGCACCCAAGATCAGTATCAATTCTTCTTAGATGCTGGGCCACTCAAAAATTTGAATAAGTATTTTCAATACGGTACCAAAGATCAATCTATTGGAAAATCGGAGGAGATAATAGACGATTTCTTTTGGAAGGAGTTAATAGAACATCCGAATTACGATGCCGTATGGCAAAGTAAAGGCATTATACAGCATTTAAAAAATGTAAAGCCAACGGTGGCAACCATGGTAGTAGGCGGTTGGTTCGATGCCGAGGATTTGTACGGGCCTTTAGAAACCTATAAAAACATAGAGAAATACAATGCAGACAACTACAATACATTGGTATTTGGGCCTTGGGATCATGGGGCTTGGGCGCGTACCAAGGAAAGAAATGTTGTTGGAAACTATTATTTTGGGGATAATATATCTACCTTCTTTCAGGAGGAGATAGAAACCAAGTTTTTTCATCATTTCCTAAAAGGGTCGGGCGATAAGAACAGTGGTTTACCCGAGGCTTATGTGTTCGATACTGGGGTAAAACAGTGGCGTACTTACAATAGTTGGCCTCCTGCTGGTGTACGCAAGAGCAATTGGTATTTGCATGCCAATGGCGACTTAAATACCGAGGCACCCAAGGCAGAAGAAAGCAAACAGTTTGTAAGCGATATACATAGACCAGTGCCTTATACCGAGGATGTAAAGGCGGTATTTACCCCACGCAAGTATATGACAGACGACCAGCGGTTTGCGGCGCGCAGACCCGATGTATTGGTATACGAAACCCCGGTGCTTACCGAAGATCTTACCCTAGCGGGAGATATATTGGCGCAGTTGCAGGTGGCTACTACAGGTACCGATGCCGACTGGGTGGTTAAAGTAATAGATGTGCACCCGCCCGATACAGAAACCAACCAAGAAATGCAGGACCATTTAAAAATGAGCAACTACCACCTTATGGTACGTTCGGAGGTAATGCGTGGTAAGTTTCGCAATAGTTTTAGCCATCCGGAGCCATTTGTGCCTAATAAGAAAACTGGGGTAAACATAAAGTTGCAGGATGTGTTTCATACTTTTAAGAAAGGGCACAAGTTACAAATACAGGTACAGAGTACGTGGTTTCCGCTTATAGATAGGAATCCGCAGACCTATGTAGAGAACATTTTTAAGGCAGAGGAAAGCGATTTTAAAACCCAAACCCATACCGTTTTTAGCGACTCTAAAATACAGTTTACGGTATTGGATTAAGGTGTTTTTGGGCAAGCGTAATAGCATTTATGGGCGTATAGCAATGCGCCCAATCTACCATTTTTATGCGCGCCATTTTATTGCTTATACTCTAAAATATCTCCAGGTTGGCATTCTAATGCCTCGCAGATGGCCTCTAAGGTACTAAAGCGAATGGCTTTTGCCTTTCCTGTTTTTAGAATAGAAAGATTGGCGGGAGTGATGCCTAGTATATCTACCAGCTCCTTCGATTGCATTTTTCGTTTGGCGAGCATTACGTCTAAGTTTACTACTATGGGCATAATTTATATGGTTAGTTCGTTTTCTTCTTGTAAGTGGATTCCTTTTTTAAATACATCGGATAAAAAGTACATGAGGTATCCCATAATAAAAAATACGAGTAGTTCGGTAGAGAGCAATTCTACAAACATACTAGAGGTTTGTGCCCATGCTAAAAAGGCAATATCTATGAGAAGGGTGCCAATAGCAAAGCCCAGAAAATAATGCCCAGCCTTTTTAAAAGCCGCGCTTACTTCCTGCCGAAAAATTTGTTCTTGTAGTAGTAGTTTGGTACTGTTGTTTAGTTGGTATAGTCCCAAGAAGATAAGTGCAAATGCCAGTATATATGCAATAGCGAAGAATAGATATGCGCCTATACTTATAGTGGTATCGGCACCTACTAGGCTTACTTTAGAAAAGAAAGGCTCTGCTGGCAATTCCCATTTTTTTACCAATTGAAATGTCCACTGTAGGTAATCTATTAGTTTAAAAGTGGCAAAAATTACACCACCGATATAGATGGTGTTAAAAGCGTGAATTCCTTTGTTGTTATTTTTCATGGTTGTAATGTTTTGTTATTGCAAATCTATAATAAATTATCGAAAAACAATAATAAAACATTAAAAAATAATAATTACAAAACTAAGTTGTTTATTATAAGGGCATATAACAATACGCCCTAGCTACCTATTTTATGCAGGCCATAGATAGGAGTGTAATTATATGGGCGCAATGCCTTGCGCCCGATAGCCGAAGAGGCCAACTGCCGTTTGTCTACAACAAACACTCCTATAGTACAACTATACCATTTTGTTACTAGAAATGGTGTAATTTCTGTTTTAATGAAGAAGTTTTGCTTTTAAGAATAGCCATTTTTTGGTTTACTAATGGGGCTTTTTATACCATTTCTAGATGGAAATACCCTTAAACGAAATGGAATTATAGCCATAATCTCAAATAATACTAGACCAGCTATTGTTCTAAAATTGCGGGAATAAATCACCCATTTTTCCTCTAGTAATTTCAAATGGAAAAAGGTATTAGCACGGTATGGATGCAAAATATTGCGTCATTTTCTCGTTTTACACCAGTAGCTTTACCCAAAAACCTTTTATTTTTTATAAACAAAGGTCTGTCTAATTATAGAAAATATTTGCTTATATTTAGTAGCAATTGACTAAGTGTAGTGTTTACATCATATGAATAGACCTTCTGTAGGCACATTCACATCTAGCATAATTAAAGACCGTTGCAAAACTATAGTATCATTTTATCTCAGTTAATAGTGCTTTTACAACGGACTTATACCAGTTAATTTTGAACTTACTGGAAAAGAAGTAGAAAGGAAGAAAGAGCTATTTGTTGCGGTATTTTCAAATGTTAAATGGTACTAATTGATAAATAATCAGAACACCTTGGGGGGAGGGTAGCATGAAAATAAGAACCATACAAGTAATAGGCATATTGCTATTTCTAGCAAGCCATAATATGTATGCTCAAAGCATATATACGCTAAAGCGAGAAATACAAAACGTTAGAGACTCCTTAGCGCAGTCGAGTACCTACAAGACCTTAGGGGACGATAAGATGCTAGAGCGCACCAACCAGTGGATGCTAAACGAAGCCCTTTCTTTAAACATGCGTATATTTTACGACATACAATTTATACGCTCCTTTATATACAATCGCAAAAATTTACCGAGGTATTCTTTAGAGCTTGCCAAGTTGCTATTAAATCACGACACTGGTCTAAGTAAAAAAGACAGCCTTATCCTATTCGCTACTATGCGCAAGTCGTACAAAGCACTCAATCGTTATACCCAAGAATTAGAATTACGTCGAAAGTTTGCTTATTTAGAAAAAGAAAAGACCAAGAACGAACAGCTCGAAGATATGAAAACCAAGGCTAGTTTATTTTATAATGCAGGCATGTACGACAGTGCTATAGTAGCGTATAAGCAACTTTATAAACTAACCGATACAGTACTCAGTGCCCAATATAGTTTTCTAAGCAATCTAAACAATTTGGGTGTAGCTTATAATTCATTGGGAAAAAGAGATAGCGCCATGCACTATTACCATTTCGGTTTAGAGCAAATAAACTTGCGCATATCCGAGAAGAAACCGCAAGACCAATTGTACAGTCTTATTTATGGCAATATTGGTTATATGTACTTAGGCGCAGGCGATCATTCTAAGGGAGAGGCATATATACAAAAAGAAATACAACATGCACTTGCGGCCGATTATTTAGACAAGTTGCACAATGCCTATCTCAATTTGTGTTATGTAGCATTAATCAACAAAGATTTCGAGAAGGCCAATACCCTTTTTCAAACCGCACTTACCACTGTAAGAAAGAAGTACGGCAAGAATATAGAGAAGGCGTTACACATGAAAAGAGCGGAAATAACCCTGTATCGCATGCAAGATAAACACGAGCAGGCCTTAGAAGTCGCCTTAGAATACCACCGTAGAAAAGACTCCTTTAATTTGGCACAGAAGCAAATAGAAACACCAGACATTATTGCTGGCATGGGGCTTAATAAGAGAGAGCATTTACTCGATCATAACTTAAAACTACTAAAAGTATACAACCACAAAAACCAAATCCAAAAGCAATTACTCGTTAGTTTATCCATAGCGCTGCTTATTATAATATCCACCATAATTGTTTTGTATCAAACACTTAAAAGAATACGCAGCTCCAAAACCCAAATAGAGCAACAAAAGCAAGTTATAGAAGCTGCTTTAAAAGAGAAAGAGATATTGTTAAAAGAAATACACCATCGGGTAAAAAACAATTTACAAGTTATATCTGGCTTGTTAGAGTTACAGTCCAGCAAATTAGAAGATGCCCAGTTACAGGAAATTTTTCAGGTCGGACAAAACCGAATCAATTCCATGTCCCTCATACACGAGCAATTATACAGAAGCGAAAACCTAAAAGAAATACAATTTTCCAGTTATATTTTAGCATTGGTGGGCCATCTAAAAGCGTCGCATACCCATATAGGTCAGGAAGTAAAATTCCTGTACGACTTAGACGATAGTATACATTTAGAGATCTACCGAGCCGTACCATTAGGACTTATTGTAAACGAAATATTGGTAAACGCCTTTAAGCACGCCTTTGTGCCTAGCAACGCAGGAGTAATAGAAATAAAATTGCACAAAAACCAGCAAGGAAATTCTGTACTTATCATCCAAGACAATGGGGTAGGCGTTTCCGATTTAGGTGTTTTTACCCAAGAAGCCAATACCGCAGGCATCACCATTATACGGGCACTCACACAGCAGATCCAAGGCAAGCTCGAATTTAAGCAAGAAAAAGGCATTCAAGTAAACTTAGAGTTTTAGAAGCAATCCCATTTACTATTTGATAGCAATAATGTCTAATCGCATCTGGGTCGTTAGAATAATCATTTGGGCGTGCCCCCTCTGCGCTGAAAAAGCTTAGAAGGGTCGGGCTGTGCGTTTGTAGTAGTAGCCTCTATTGCAAGCTTTGCTAGGCTTTCGTGGGCTTCCTTTGGTCGCCTCCGCAGCCAAGCACGCTAAGCAATAGAGGCAACCAGCTACCACTACCATCCCTCACGCAAAAAAAAGGTACCTCAAACCGTTTCTGTAGCTTCTGTTGCTTCTGTTTCTGTAGCTTCAGCTACCAACCGTATGGGCGCAATTCATTGCGCCCCTTTATTTCGCACAAAAAATCTTTTCTAAGTATTGTTGTGCACTCTGAATAATATTCTTGTTTTTTTACAAAAAAACAACTTTAGTGTTTTATAATTAAAAAGTAACCAAAATTTATTCTGCAAAATGTTTTTGTTTTGTCTTTATTTAGAAAAATATTTTTGGATAAATCAAAAAGATTTACCAATATTTGTAGGACAAACACGTTCGTTTCTTATAAGATGTTATCAAGAAAGGTGGAGGGAATAGACCCAGTGAAACCTTAGCAACCCTTTCTCTAGAAAGAAGGTGCTACTTTCTACATACGCTTGCGCGTAGATAGATAACCCAGATGTATCCACATCGCCATTTCTTTATAACGTTTTTCTACACCCAATTGTTTAAGGCAAGGGTAGAATCGGGCATTAATAATTTAAAAAGATAGAAAAATGAGTCATTCAAAATTTGCAACCAAAGCCCTACATGCAGGGCACGACACCACGGCAACAGCAGGCACTAGAGCAGTACCAATTTATCAGACCAGTAGTTATGTGTTTAACAATGCCGAGCATGCAGCCAATTTGTTTAATTTATCCGAAGCGGGTTATATTTACACCCGGCTAAACAATCCTACCAACGATGTGCTCGAGCAACGACTTGCCGCATTAGAAGGCGGTATCGGAGCTGTGGTTACCGCATCAGGTACCGCTGCTATTAGTACTGCCATACTTACTTTGCTTCGGTCTGGAGACCATATTGTAGCATCTTCTAGTCTATACGGAGGTACCTATAATTTGTTTGCTGTAACCCTAAAACGTTTTGGGATCACCACTACTTTTGTAGATGCTTCCGATCCCAACAATTTTAGTCAAGCAATTCGAGAAAACACCAAAGCCATATTTGTAGAAAGTCTAGGCAATCCAAAACTCGATGTACTCGATCTAGAAGCTATAGCAACTGTAAGTCAAAACCATAAAATCCCTTTTATAGTAGACAATACCGTGGCAAGTCCAGCTTTGTTAAATCCAATTGCACATGGTGCCAATATTGTTATACATTCACTTACCAAATATATTGGAGGAAACGGAACCTCTCTAGGAGGTGCCATTATAGATGCCGGTACTTTCGATTGGAGCAGTGGAAATTTTCCCGAATTTACCCAACCTTCTCCGGGCTACCATGGTTTGGTGTATCACGATGTGCTAGGAGCAGCTTCTTTTATTGCCAAAGTACGTATAGAAGGATTGCGAGATTTAGGAGCAGCATTAAGTCCGTTTAATGCCTTTCAGATTATACAAAGTTTAGAAACCCTAGAAACAAGAATAGAAAAACATAGCCAGAACGCACTCGAACTGGCACTATGGTTAGAAAAACAACCAGAAGTAGCTTGGGTAAATTACCCTGGATTAAAGTCGAGTAGGTATTATGCACTAGGGCAAAAATACCTATCAAAAGGACAAAGTGGGATTGTCACTTTCGGACCCAAAAAAGGCTTCGAAGCGGCCAAGCGGATAGCAGATGAAACCAAGATATTTTCCTTACTCGCTAATATTGGAGATACCAAATCTTTAATTATTCATCCAGCAAGTACCACCCACCAACAATTAGATGAAAGTGCTCAGCAAACCACCGGAGTAACCAAAGACCTCCTGCGCTTGTCTGTTGGTCTAGAAAATATTGAAGACCTAAAAACCGATTTAAAAACGGTATTCGAAAAATTATAAGATGCAATTAGAACACCTACAGATCCCCAGTTTTAAAACCATAAGTGGACACCAGCAAGATATTCCATTGTCTTACCAGCTCTTTGGGGCTCCCTTGGGCAAGGCGCCTGTGGTGTTGGTAAACCACGCTCTTACGGGAAATTCAAATGTGGCAGGAGACACTGGTTGGTGGTCCGCCCTCATAGGGGATGAAAAATGTATAGATACCAAAAAATACACCGTACTTTCGTTTAATGTGCCTGGAAATGGCTACGATGGCTTCCAGATAGAAAACTATAAAGACTTTGTTGCTAGGGATATTGCAGAGTTGTTCCTTATTGGTCTTAAAGTATTAAAAATTGAGCAACTTTATGCCCTAATTGGAGGTTCTTTAGGAGGCGGTATTGGTTGGGAAATGTTGGCATTGGCACCAACACTCGCCAAGCACTTTATACCAGTAGCTACCGATTGGAAAGCTACCGACTGGATGATTGCAAATTGCCAAATTCAAGAATTGTTTTTGTCGAATTCTAAAAATCCAGTGCATGATGCTAGAATTCATGCAATGCTTTGTTATCGCACTCCCGAATCGTTTAAAGAAAAGTTTCAACGATCTACTAGCGAAGAAGGGGAGTTATACAATGTAGAAAGTTGGTTGTTGCATCATGGAAAAAAACTGCAAGAACGGTTTCAATTGTCAGCTTATAAGCTAATGAACCAGTTGCTTAAAACTATAGACATTACAAGAGATCGAGAAGAGAAGTTCGATGTGTTGGAACGTGTACAAGCCAATATACATATAGTGGCCGTAGACAGCGATTTGTTTTTTACTGCCGAAGAAAACAGAGAAACCCAAAGAATACTCGCTCAAACACATGCCAATGTCACCTACGGAGAAATATCTTCTTTGCATGGGCACGATGCCTTCCTAATCGAATTCGAACAATTAGAACGCTTGTTGTACGGTATTTTTCACACTGGCCCTGCTAGAAGGTATAAAGTACTAAAATTTGGCGGAAGGTCCTTAGCAAATGGTACTGGAATACATCATGTGCAAGAGATTATTCTCAATAAAGCTAAAGAAAAACAAGCGGTGGCAGTGGTTGTTTCTGCTAGGGGAGATGCAACAGATAAATTGTTGTTGCTTTTAGAAACAGCCAAGAAAGGATTGGATTATGCCCCTATTTTAAACGATTTTATAGCCTACCAGCAAGAAGGGGTGTCTACAGATGTATTCATTACAGAATTAAAAACCCTTACCCAACTCTTAGAGGGGGTGAAACTATTGGGCGACTATACCGATAAAATTAAAGATAAAGTCCTCGCCCAAGGCGAATTGATTTCAGCCAAATACCTAGCTTATCTTTTGCAGCAAAAGCATATAGGAGCTAGGCCAATAGACAGTAGAACCTGGCTAAAAACCGATGCGCAATTTGGGTCGGCACATCCGCTGCCAATTTCCAAAGAGTTGTTACAAGACATCTTTAATAGCTTAGAAGGAAATATTCCTGTAATTACTGGTTTTATAGGAAGCACAGAGGCGGGAGAAACTACAACTTTAGGTAGGAATGGCAGCAATTATTCTGCAGCTTTAGTAGCAAACTATATCGATGCGGAAGAATTACAAAATTTTACGCATGTAGATGGTATTTATACTGCCAATCCCGATTTGGTGCCAGCTGCTAAAAAAATAGCTGAACTTTCTTACAGTGAGGCCAACGAAATGGCCAATTTTGGAGCGAGTATCTTACATGCCAAAACCATTATTCCTTTATTAGAAAAAAATATCCCTTTGCGTATATGCAACACCTTCAATGCTCAAAATAGCGGTACACTGATACGAGCCAATGTGGAAAACAAAGGTATTCGTGCTATATCTGTTTTAGATCCTATGGCATTGCTGCAGCTGGAAGGGCGAGGATTACTTGGGAAAGTAGGGGTAGATGCGCGTATTTTTAGTGCCCTTGGAAAAGCAAATGTATCCGTAAGTATTATTGCACAAGGAAGTTCCGAGAGAGGAATTGGCTTGGTGGTGCGCACTGCAGATGCACAAACGGCAGCCAGTGCATTAAATACCGAATTTAAAGAAGATATTAAAGCCCATGATGTAAATGCTATCAGTTATGACAAAAATATTGCGGTTTTGTCTATCATAGGACAAGATTTGTCCACCATTCACCAACCATTAGCGGTACTTGCTAGAAATCAGATTACGCCTTTGTTGTTAAATAATACGGTTACAGGAAACAATGTGTGTTTGGTTGTAAAGAAGCCCGATTTGCATAAGGCCTTGCATGTAATACATGGGGAGATTTTCAGTATAGGTAAACGGGTAAATCTATTTGTTTTTGGAAAAGGATTGGTAGGCGAGGTGCTTATTCAGCAATTATTAGATTCGCAATCGGCTATATTAAAAAGAAAAAACACCAGATTAAATATTGTTGCCGTAGCAAACAGTACCAAGGTTTGGAAGAATGCCGCAGGAATTAAAACGTATTCCGAAACAGATTTTCAACAAGAGGCAATTAACTACCAATTTGAAGATATTTTAGCCTTTGCCAAAAACTACCATCTCGAAAATTGCATTGCTATAGATGTAACGGCTAGCAAAGAGCTAGTACAACAATATATCCCATTGGTAGAAAATGGTTTTGATTTGGTGTCTGCCAACAAAATAGGAAACACCATAGATTTGGCTTTCTATGAAAACTTGCGTGCCAAGCTGCTTTTTTACAAAAAAGACTATTTGTACGAAACCAATGTAGGTGCTGGTTTACCACTTATAGATACCATTAAATTGTTGCACCATAGCGGAGAGAATATTACCAAAATAAGAGGGGTGTTCTCTGGTAGCTTGTCCTTTTTATTCAATAGCTTTTCTAAAGGAAATCAGAGTTTTAGTAAGGTGTTAGAACAGGCAATTGCTCAGGGATATACCGAACCCGATCCAAGAGAAGATTTGTGTGGAAACGATGTAGGGCGCAAATTACTCATCTTGGCTAGAGAACTCGATTTGAAAAATGAGTTTGCCGATGTGCATATAGAAAATCTTATTCCAGAGCCATTAAGAGCTGTAAATAAGCAGGAATTCCTGCAGCGATTAGAAGAACTAAACAAGGTGTACAATCAAAAATTAGCAGCATTAGAGAAGGATGAGGTTCTGCGTTATGTTGGGGAATTGTCAGGCGATTTGTCCGATGATTATGGGGCAAAACTAGAAGTAAAACTAATAGCGGTTTCTATGGATACTGCTTTGGGGCAACTTCAAGGAGCAGATAGTATTTTTGAAATATACACCGAGTCTTACGGTAGCCAACCATTGATCGTACAAGGAGCTGGTGCTGGAGCAGCGGTAACGGCCCGAGGGGTTTTTGGAGATATTCTTCGTCTAACAGAGAGAATCTAAAAAAGATGTTGAGCTTTGCTAACAGAAGCTCATAGTAACGTATTCATTTTTTAAAATATATCATGAAATCACAAACCAAATTTGAAACCCTAGCAATAAGAAATCAACTGGAAAGAAGTCAGTTTGCCGAGCATTCCGTGCCACTTTATTTAACTTCTAGTTTTGTTTTTGAAGAAGCCGAACATATGCGCGCTGCTTTTGCTGAGGAAGAAGAACGAAATATATACAGTCGGTTTTCCAATCCGAATAATACCGAATTTGTGAACAAAATTTGTGCTTTGGAAGCGGGCGAAGCTGGCTATGCATTTGCTTCAGGTATGGCTGCTATATTCAGTACATTTGCTGCATTACTGCAATCAGGAGACCATGTTTTGTCTTGTCGCTCTGTGTTTGGTTCTACCCATGCCTTATTTACCAAGTATTTCCCAAAATGGGGAATTGAAACCACATATTTCGATGCAAACCATTTAGATAGTCTAGCCGATTTAGTGAAACCAAACACCAAAATCTTATATGCCGAAACACCTACCAATCCTGCTTTAGATATTTTAGATCTGGAAGTTTTATCCACTTTTGCCAAAAAACACCATCTTCTACTGCTTATAGACAATTGTTTTGCGACACCATATTTGCAACAGCCTTTAAAGTGGGGAGCAGATTTGGTAATTCATTCCGCAACCAAACTCATAGATGGCCAAGGTCGCGTATTAGGTGGTGTAGTAGCAGGAAAGGAAGATTTGGTAAGAGAAATATACCTGTTTGCTAGAAATACCGGCCCAGCCTTATCTCCTTTTCATGCATGGGTTTTGTCTAAAAGTCTAGAAACACTTGCCCTAAGGGTAGACAGACATTGCGAAAATGCCCTAGCATTGGCAACACGCTTGCAAAAGCATCCAGGTATCCAACAATTAAAATATCCATTTTTAGAAAGCCATCCACAATATGCTCTGGCTAAAAAACAAATGAAAGCAGGAGGGAATATTATTGCAATAGAATTAAAGGGAGGTATAACCGCAGGCAGAAAATTTTTAGACGCCTTACAGCTGTGTTCCCTATCGGCAAATCTCGGCGATAGCCGCACCATAGCTACCCATCCTGCATCTACCACCCATAGCAAATTATCCGAGGCAGATAGAATGGAAGTAGGAATCAGCAATGGATTGATACGTATATCTGTAGGCTTAGAACACGAGGAAGATATCTACCAAGATTTGTTTCAAGCCTTAGACAAGACTCTTTAATTTGTGATTAATAAGGATTTGCCTTTCCTTTGCAAAATCAATCCTTTTTTAGAAGGGTTATTTGGGCGTATCCCTCCTCCGCAAAAAGCTACGGAGGGTCGGGCTATCACTCATACTCCTCGGGTCACTAGCGTGCCCCTGTGGGGTAATCCGTTCTATCCCTTACGCGGCTATGGAACTAGAAAAAACCAAATGCAACAATGAAAAAGACAAGCATACAAGAAGCTTTACAAAAAAGAATTTTAGTGTTGGACGGTGCCACGGGTACCATGCTACAACGCTACAATTTTACAGAAGAAGACTATAGAGGGGAGCGTTTTAAAGACTATCATATGCCACTCAAAGGCAACAACGATCTGTTGTCGCTCACCCAGCCAGAAGCCATCGCTGAGGTGCATAGAAAATACTTGGAAGTAGGTGCAGATATCATAGAAACCAACACCTTCTCAGCTACTACCATTGCCATGGCGGATTACCAGATGGAAGATTTGATCTACGAACTCAATTATCAATCTGCCAAAATAGCCAAAGAACAAGCGGTGGCCTATACTGCGAAGAATCCAGAAAAACCCCGATTCGTAGCTGGTTCCATCGGACCTACCAACAGAACAGCCAGCATGTCTCCAGATGTAAACGATCCGGGATTTCGTGCAGTAAGTTTTGAAGATTTGCGCATTGCCTATAAGCAGCAAATAGAAGCATTAGTAGATGGTGGAGCAGATATCCTTTTGGTAGAAACCGTTTTTGATACCCTCAATGCCAAAGCAGCTTTGTTTGCAATAGAAGAAGTAAAAGACGAAAGAAATATAGAATTACCTACCATGCTTAGCGGTACCATTACCGATGCTAGCGGACGAACCTTGTCTGGTCAAACTGCAGAAGCATTTTTAATATCTGTATCCCATGTGCCATTACTTAGTGTAGGTTTTAACTGTGCCTTAGGAGCCAGTACCTTGCAGCCACATTTGGAGGCTATAGCTTCCAAAACCAGCTTTGCCGTCTCTGCACATCCCAATGCAGGACTGCCAAATGCCTTTGGAGAATACGACGAAACCCCAGTAGAAATGGCCACGCAAATAGAAGCCTATTTTGAAAAAAATCTGATTAATATCATTGGTGGTTGTTGCGGTACCACCCCCGATCATATAAAAGCCATAGCAGATGTTGCAGCCAAATATAACCCTAGAGTTGCTAGTTGTTAGGTAATTATAAAACAAACAGATGGAATCCTATGTAGAGTTAGACGTATGGAAAAATGCTAGAGCACTGGTGAAACAAATTTACCAATTGGTGGATGGTTTTCCAGATTCTGAAAGATTTAGTTTGATACCACAAATAGGATCTTGCTCCTTATCCATTCCTTCAAATATAGCGGAAGACTGTGGAAGATATGGCGCAAAAGACACACTTAGGTTTTTATTCATTGCAAGAGGCTTCTTATATGAGTTAGAAACCCAATTGTATCTATCTTATGATTTGTCCTATTTGAGCGAAAAGGAATTAAAAGAAATATTGAAATCTATAGAAAAGAATAAGAAGTTGTTAAATGGTTTTAGAAATTATTTTAAAAACCAAAAATTGAATAGTATAGAAGTAAGAAAGCATGTCTGAAATTAATTCTCATCATAAAAAAAGCGATAATTCTAAGAAATCCACAAAAGGATCTAGTAGCGAGCAGCCACCTACCACCAACCGCCAACCAAAACATATGCGCCTTTCTGGTCTTGAACCTTTAATCATCACCCCAGAAAGCAATTTTATCAATGTAGGCGAACGTACCAATGTTGCCGGCTCCCGAAAGTTCTTGCGTTTAATTAAGGAAGAGAATTTCGAAGAGGCTTTGGAAGTAGCTAGGCATCAGGTCTTGGGTGGTGCACAGATTATAGATATTAATATGGATGATGGACTTATAGATGGAAAAAAGGCCATGGTTCGTTATTTAAATCTATTGGCAGCTGAGCCAGATATTGCACGTGTACCTGTTATGATTGATAGTTCCAAATGGGAAATCATAGAGGCAGGCTTACAGGTCATACAAGGAAAAGGAGTAGTAAATTCTATTTCCCTCAAGGAAGGGAAGGAGAAATTTATTTGGGAAGCCACCCAGATTAAACGCTATGGGGCTGCTGTAGTAGTAATGGCGTTTGATGAGGTAGGACAAGCAGATACTTACTTGAGACGAATTGAAATAGCCCAACGGTCTTATCGTGTTCTAGTAGATAAGGTAGGCTTTGCACCAGAAGATATTATTTTTGATCTCAATATATTCCCGGTAGCAACTGGTATGGAGGAGCATCGAAGAAATGCAATCGACTTTATAGAAGCTACGCGTTGGGTACGTCAAAACCTACCGCATGCTAGTGTAAGTGGAGGAGTGAGCAATGTGTCTTTTTCATTTAGAGGAAACAATACCGTACGGGAGGCCATGCATTCTGTGTTCTTATATCACGCCATACAGGCAGGTATGAACATGGGTATTGTAAACCCCACCATGTTGGAGGTGTATGACGATATTCCCAAAGAACTACTTACCTATATAGAAGACGTTATTCTAGACAGAAGAGCAGATGCCACCGAGCGCTTATTAGACTATGCAGAAACCGTAAAAGGCAGCAAAAAAGAAAAACAACTAGACGAATCTTGGCGAGAAGAAGATTTACAGAGTCGCATTACACATGCTTTGGTTAAAGGAATAGATGCCTATATAGAAGTAGATGTAGAACAAGCCCGCCAAGAAGTAGACCGCCCGTTGCAGGTAATAGAAAACCATTTAATGACGGGGATGAATGTGGTAGGAGATCTATTTGGCTCCGGAAAAATGTTCCTCCCGCAGGTGGTAAAATCGGCCAGAGTAATGAAAAAAGCAGTAGCATACCTCAATCCGTTTATAGAAGCCGAAAAGCAAGATGCATCTAGCAGTCTGGGTAAAATATTAATGGCAACCGTAAAAGGCGATGTACACGATATAGGGAAAAATATCGTAAGCGTAGTCTTGGGGTGCAACAATTACGAGATCGTGGATTTGGGGGTGATGGTGCCACCAGAAAAAATAATAGAAGCCGCCAAGAAAGAACAAGTAGATGCCATAGGATTATCGGGTCTTATCACCCCATCCTTGGATGAAATGGTGTATTTGGCCAAAGAAATGGAGCGCCAGCAAATGGATATCCCCTTGCTTATAGGCGGAGCTACCACGTCCAAGGCACATACGGCGGTAAAAATAAATCCGGAGTATTCCAATGCAGTGGTGTATGTAACCGATGCCTCTAGAGCAGTAACCGTAGTGGGGGATTTACTGAATAAAGAAACCAATACCAACTACAAAGCCAAGCTTAAGGAAGATTACGAAAAGTTTAGAGAAGGCTTTTTGAGTAGAGGGAAAACCAAAACCTACCTTTCTTTAGGAGCCGCGCGCAAGAATCGTTTCCAATGCCATTGGGAAAGCACTCCAATTGTAAAACCAGCCAGTTTGGGTGTTCAAAGCTTATTGCAAATTCCTTTGGAAAGCCTAGTGCCTTATTTCGATTGGCGACCATTTTTCCTTTCTTGGGACTTACACGGTAAGTTTCCACAAATATTAAAAGACGAGGTAGTAGGCGAGCAGGCCACCCAATTGCATGCCGATGCCAAGGCCATGCTGCAGAGCATTATTGCAAAAAAGCAATTCCAAGCCAAGGCTGTATTTGGTACGTTTGCAGCCAATAGCAATACCCAAGACGATATTGTATTGCAACATAAAGAAAAAGAAGTAGCTATTTTTCGTACCCTCAGACAACAAGGAAAAAAGAAAGCAGGCGTGCCAAACATAGCATTGTCCGATTTTATAGCCCCAGCCGCCAGTGGGGTACAAGATTATATGGGTGCCTTTGCTGTAGGGATATATGGCGCAGAAGAACTGGCCAAGCAGTACAAAAATGCAGAAGACGATTACAACGCCATTATGGTGCAAGCCTTGGCAGATAGATTTGCAGAAGCCCTAGCGGAATATTTACACCAAGAAGTACGCACCAAGTACTGGGGCTATGCCAAAGAAGAAAATTTTGGCAACGACCAACTCATAGCCGAGGACTATACCGGCATCCGTCCAGCACCAGGGTATCCAGCCTGCCCCGATCATTTGGAGAAAGAAACCATTTGGGAGCTGCTAGAAGTAGAAGAGCGCATAGGCTTGCAACTCACAGAAAGCCTAGCCATGTGGCCAGCCGCAGCAGTATCGGGCTATTATTTTGCCAACCCCGAGGCCAAGTATTTTGGATTGGGAAAAATCACCAAAGACCAATTAGCGGACTATGCCAACCGAAAAGGAATCACCATAGAAAAAGCAGAAAAATGGCTGCAGCCCGTTATTGCGGTGCAGTAGAGACAAACAACCTGTCACGCCCCAGCCTGAGCCGTTCGTCTTTGCATACGTTAGCGCACGCGTCTCGCGCGTGCTACATTAATCCAATAATAGATAACGTGAGTTCGATATAAATTATCTTCACAGAAGCCTTATAAATAGTGAGATTTGGATTAAAAAGGCGCAGGTTAAACCCTTAATTCAAGGTTTTTTGAGCCAAAGATTGCTGTTTATAAGGCTTTCTATAGATTTATTTTGTCTTTCCTTATGCGTCGTTGTGATCTTTTCGAGCTATAAATAGCCCTTCAAAGCCACGCCTAGCTTAAGAAAATCAAAATAAACTGTGTGCGTAAGTTAT
>JAOXRU010000562.1 GCA_025800395.1 Flavobacteriaceae bacterium | reverse complement strand
ACCATCTACCTTTATACTGTTTGGGCCAAAGAACATCTCATCACCAGATTTTAGTTTTACCATGGCGCCTTGGGTACTACTAAAAGAGGCGACTTTTACCCGTGGTAGCATGCTTACAGTTACATCGGTACCTTGGGTGTTCATGGCAAAACTTCTAGAGCCCGAAAAATAGCCATCTTTGGTAATGCTTACAAAACCATGATTTTCGGGCATAGACACATTTTCTAAGACAAACAAGCCACTCCCGTCTGTAGTAACCGTTTTTCCACCAGCCATTGCCATTGCACCAGCAAGTGGTTCGCCTTTTTCGTTGGTAACGGTACCACGCAGGGTTTTCATGGTTACCTTTTTACCTTTGAAGATCGATAATCCGGGTTCTGTAGGGGTATCTACAATGGTGCCGGAACCATCATCTTTGTTGCAGGAAGCTAAAAAGATTCCCCAACAAAGGACAAACAACATTTTAGTTAAGTGTTTCATAAAATTTGGATTTAAATTGAGAAAACATTAACAACTGCCGTGCCAAAAAACATCTTTAAAATATAAGTAATTGACTACTAGAACAATAAAATTAACGAACTGTAAAGTAGGAAATAACCTTGTAGAATTTAGATGCGATTATCGTTTTTTGTTTATGACAATCTTCTTTTATGATGGTGAGAATTTTCTAGTGGGTTTGGTGTATTGCTATGAATATGCCTGGTGGTGTATTGTTTTACGCCCCTACAGTTTATAAACAGTACCTTTTGGATGTTTTTTCTATAAATAGTTACAGATAAATCTTGCATTATAAGCATAAATTTGCTATATTGGTAAGCGTATTTTCCCTGCCCATGTATTCCACAGTGCATTAC
>JAOXRU010000212.1 GCA_025800395.1 Flavobacteriaceae bacterium | reverse complement strand
CATGAGCACGAGTTTACCACATTTCAACATTATACGGAAAAAGTTTTTAGATACTTTTTCCTATATTGAAATATGGAAAACTCTAGGCGATTGCTTAACTAATAAAAGAGTTTTATTGTCCTAACGATGGGGGGAATTATACTGTGCCACCTTTTCTTTAGTAGTCTCATCTTGATATTTTGAAGCTAGGAGCGAACGGATGGCGATGCCTCTTGTCTCTTATCCTATAGCAGCCTTCCCATCAAACAATTCGGTCTTCTCCGAACGATTTACAATATACTGAAAACCGGGATGAATACAATAAGCGCCAGTTTCTCCTGCTTTGTTGATGGCGATAAAACCAACCTGTACGTCTTTGGCTCTAGGATTGTCTTTTACAATACGTCTAATGGCTTCTTCACAGGCTTCTTGCGGACTTTTGCCATGGCGCATGAGTTCCACTACCAAAAAGCTACCTACGGTTTTCAGAACCTCTTCGCCCATGCCGGTGGCGGTACAAGCTCCGACTTCGTTATCTACAAACAAGCCAGACCCAATCACTGGTGAATCCCCTACACGACCGGCCATTTTATATGCCAAACCACTAGTGGTGCAAGCACCAGAAATATTGCCTTCTGCATCTATAGCCAACATACCTATGGTATCGTGGTTTTCTATATTAATCACAGGTTTATAATCGGAAGTCTCCTTCCATTTCTCCCAATCTTTTTTGGTGGCTTCTGTCAATAAATCCTCTGCTTCGAATCCTTGTGCTGCAGCAAATTGTTCGGCGCCTGCTCCAGCAAGTATGACGTGTGGGGTATCTTCCATCACCTTGCGTGCAATAGAAATCACATGGGTGTAGTTTTGTACACACATTACCGCCCCATAATTGCCCTGATGGTCCATGATGCAAGCATCTAAGGTTACCCTACCATCTCTGTCTGGTCTGCCACCTTTACCTACCGATTGGTTTTTGGTATCTGCTTCTTCTACTTTTACGCCTTGCTCTACCGCATCTAATGCATTACCGCCAGCTGCCAATACTTCCCATGCCTTGTTGTTGGCATTGGGTACATTCCAAGTAGAGATCACCATAGGGCCTTCTGCAGTTTTGGTAGCAGCTGCTACAGTTGCTTTTTCTTTGCTCTCATTGGTGTTGCAGGCCAAAAGGCTGTTGGTAATTGCCAATCCAAGCCCGCTTAGCCCAGCGCGCTGCATAAAAGTTCTTCTTTTCATTTTTGTATGCTTAGTTGTTATTCTTTGTTAGCTATTCCCTAAGTGCTAAGGCAAAAAACAGTATTTTAGCTACCCAAGATACAAATATTCTAAAAGTGATCGTAGAAATCTGTGTAGATAGTTTGGCCTCTGCAATTACCGCCCAAGAGGCTGGTGCAGACCGTATAGAATTGTGTGCGGCTTTAGGTGTGGGGGGTATTACCCCATCTTATGGTTTGATAAAGCAAGTAGTGGCTACTTTAGACATACCTGTTTATGTTTTGATTCGTGCTCGTACGGGCGATTTTGTGTATGCCGAATCGGAAGTTTCGCAAATGTGTACCGATATCCAATTGTGTAAAGAGTTAGGAGTAGCAGGCGTGGTTTGTGGGGCGCTTACTAGCGATTTTGCGATACACCAAGTACATACGCAACGGTTTTTGGAAGCAGCATCGGGCATGGATTTCACCTTTCACCGTGCTTTTGATTGGGTGGCCGACGCCGAGCTTGCTTACGATGTTTTGGCTGCCCTCGGAGCACCGAGAATTCTCAGTAGTGGGTTACAACCCAAAGCCATAAAAGGCATCCATCTTTTACAAAGCTTGCAGCAAAAAGGCAAGATTTCCATCATGCCTGGTTCAGGAGTTCATGCACAAAATATAATGGCTTTTAAGGAAGCTGGTTTTGAAGAAATTCATTTTTCTGCTACTGTTTTTTCTCCTAATGGATATGCTCAAGCGAGCATTCCTTTTGTGAGTGATTCTTTTTTGGATGCTTCGCAAACCTATCAAGCGGATGCGAATACCATCAAAGCCTGTATAGGCTTGCTACAGTAGTCCCGAATCTCTTTTTTTAATTACGCGCCTTAGTTTTCTTAAAAATGGGTTAATTGTTTTTGGTCTTTCCTAAGAAATTCTAAATTTGATGCTATGAGATGGCTATTATTTTACGCATTTTACATTCTACTTGCCTTTTATGCTGCCCAAGCAGTGAGAACGGTAAACAAGCATGCTTGGATAGGGTGGGGATTAAGTGCAATTTCCTTGGGGATTCTAATTTATTTCACCTTGCAATTCACTGTTTTTTCGGAAAGTAGAGGGCTTAGTGTGGCAAAGAACTATGCCATTGGTTTTGTGCTTATAGCCATAGTAGCTAAATTGGTTATTGTATTGTTTCTGTTTGGAGAAGATTTAATCCGAGGGATTATTGCTTTGTTGGATTGGATGATAGGTTCCAAGAAACAAGTAGAATTGCCCGGAAGGCGAAAGTTTGTGAGTACTTTGGCGCTTGGCGTAGCAGCAGTTCCTTTGCTATCTATGCTGTATGGAATTTACCGCGGAAAATACAATTATAAAGTCTTGCGTTACACCTTGGAGTTTGAGGATCTGCCCGCTGCTTTTGATGGCTATCAGATCACCCAATTATCTGATATGCATTGTGGGAGTTTCGATAATGAAGAGAAGATACGTTATGGAATAGATTTGGTAAACCAGCAACAGAGCGATGCCATAGTATTTACTGGTGACATGGTGAATAACACAGCAGACGAGTTAGAAAAATGGCAGCATGTGTTTAAAGAGTTGCACGCAAAAGATGGGCTGTTTTCTGTTTTGGGAAATCACGACTATGGCGATTATGTGCCTTGGGAAAACAAGGAGGCCAAGGCTGCAAACTTAGATCGATTAAAGGCTTTGCAAAAAGATATTGGCTTTGATTTGTTGTGCAACGAACATCGATATTTGCACAGGGGTGAGGAAAAGATTGCCTTGGTTGGTGTAGAGAACTGGGGTAAAGGATTTAAGCAAAAAGGCGATTTAAAAAAGGCAACCCAAGATATAGCCGACAAAGATTTTAAGGTACTGCTAAGCCACGACCCAACACATTGGGAGTTACAGGCAGTTCCAGACGAATTGTTTTACCATCTTACCCTCAGTGGGCATACCCATGGGATGCAATTTGGGATAGAAATTCCGGGTTGGATAAAATGGAGTCCAGTAAAATGGCGCTATAAATACTGGGCTGGAGTGTACCAAAAAGCAGGGCAGTATCTCAATGTAAACAGAGGTTTCGGATACTTGGCGTTCCCAGGCAGGGTAGGGATTTGGCCAGAGATTACGGTTTTTACTTTAAAAAAGAAGCAAATGATCTGACGTATTCTCGACTTTCCTAAAAAAACATTCGATGTTTTAGTACTGGAGTTAGCGCATTGTTTTTGGGGAAAGTAGGAATTTGATGAGGTTTTGGTTTACTTTCATGTGCATAATCACTGTGATATCACCCGATTATCAACAATTTTCCTTACATTTACAATAATAAACTATAAGTTCGCATTTTTATGTCGAAGTTTGGAGATTTAATAAATTTAAAAATTCCGGTATTGCTGGATTTTTATACCGAATGGAATGAACAATCCACTGCCATGCATGCGGTTTTGGAAGATGTCGCAGCAGCCATGGGAGACAAGGCAAAGGTTATCAAGATCGATGTAGATAAGAATCAAGAATTGGCAGAGGCTTTGCGCATCAAGGGTCTGCCGACCTTAATGATTTATAAAGAGAACGAAATGGTATGGCGGCAAAGTGGAGAAATGGACGCCAATAGCCTCATTTCTTTATTACAAGATCATAGCGCCTAGTTTATTTCGATTGTTTTTCGATTTTTGGAGAAGCAATACCGATCACTGCATGTAGCTGTGTAGCAGTATGATTGTCTGGTAAGATAATCGGAATGCTATTGCCTATTTCTATTTTATCCCCGCAAGCGAGTTTGGTTTCTTCGGCCAGCAATATTTGATTTCCGGCACATATACTACTCATCGATTGCACCCTATCGAGTACCGATCCCATATAGTGATAGCCGTTTTGTGTAGGCATTCCCAGGTAGGTGGCTAGAGCTTCTCCATTGGCTACCGCAATAGACATTTGGATGCTATCCGCAGCTTCGTTTTGATAGATTTCTTGTAGTTTTTTCATTTCTTTTTGCATGTCCAAAGCGCAAAGTGTGGCTTTTAGACCACAATTGGCTTCGGTAACTTGTGCTTCGATGATAAATTGTATGCCGCCTTGACCGTCAAATTGTGTGAGGATACCATGATGATAGCGTATCAGCGTTTCCATTTGTTTGAAATAATCGTTGAGGAACGTAAGTTGTTTGCTTTCTTTGTTTTGGGATGCCCATAGTGGAAAATGAAGTAGTTTTACTTGCCCAACGGCTATATGAACGGGTTTGTTGGCAAAGGTGAGTTCTCTGCTTTGTTGGGATTGCAAAGGAGCTTTTAGTTCTTTTTTGATATAATTGTTTTTCTGATTTAACTTGTGGTGTAGATCAGTTATATGTACCAATAAATCCTGATGCTTGTTGAGTTGGATAAGATTTTCTATGGCATGTGCTAGCGTTTGCAACAAGCCTTTGTCTGTATTGCTAAAGTTTCTTGCCTGTTTGTCTGCTACACAGAGAGAACCTAGAGCCAAACCATGTACACTGCGTATGGGGATGCCAAGATATCCCCTTAGTTGTGGTGTATTACATACCAATGGACTTTGTTTGAAACGCATGTCCTTGCTGAGATCCTTGCATGCAAGGGCATGCTTCTCCAATATGGTATGGTTGCATATAGCCATAGAGCGCTCAACAGTTTGGGGAAGTGGTCCTACGTGGTTGGCAATATGTTGGATGTCTACATCTATAAACGAGATATAGGCAAATGGTGTTCTGAGCAATATACAAGCGATTTCTACAAAAGGTTGTAGGAGGCTGTGGCTCTTTTTTTGAAGGACTTCTGATTCGGACAAAGCGAGTAAACGATCCATTTCGTTTTTTGGTAACCTGGGCATCTGCATAAGAAAAATATTATACATCAGTAACGAAAAAACTACAAATAAATTGCAAATAATAGATTTCAACAATGGTGCTTTGCTCCTTTTTTTACATTTTGAAAAGATTTGAAGGCACAACTGTTTGTTTGCAACAAGAGCAAATAGTTGGTATAAGTATAAAAAAAAGACTGTTGCTCGGGCAACAGTCTTTTCTATATGGTGGGAAAGCAGTCTTATTCGCTGCTGCTATCTAGTAGTACAGTGTCCTTTGTTGCTTCCAAACTATCGTGGTGTATGGGAGATTTTTGTTCTAAAGGGTCTAATCTTGGATCCTCTTCCATAAAGTTGGAAAATTTGTCGATATAGGATTTGAAGATGATTTCTTGTTCCTTGGCAAATTCTAGGTCTTGGTTTTTACTCAAGAAATCGACATTTCGACGATAGGCTTCCATATCTGCAAAGATTTCTCCTAGTAGATAGGTTTGGTCTCCCATGCTCATTTGGGCGTAATAGTCGAGTCTTTCTTGGTAAATTTTGGCTAGTTTCAAAAACAAGGTCCTCGCTTTGTCTTTTTTGCCAACTTTATAATAACCGTCTAAAAATGGCTCTACAAAAACATAGTAGCCAAAATGTTCTACAGGCATATTGGTCATCGCAATATCGATGATCTTTTCGGCTTTATCCAATTTGCCTTCTTCTAGGAGGGCTTCCAACAATCTGGCAAGATTGCCACGGAAATTAATACTGTTTCTTCGAGTTTCCGTATCGTGATAAATAGCACTACTTCCAGAATTCCCCCATTCCCATTTGCTAACGATATCGTACATTTTTTCGCTATCGATTCTTCCCATTTCAAAGGCAGATCGGTTTTTGTTTTCCGTTTTAATAGGAACCAACTTATAAGTGAGACCGTCTAATTGTAGATAGTCTTTCATCCAAATGTACTCTGCATCATCAAAGCTGCCGCCAGTAAAATAAATAGGGCGTTTCCAATCGTTGTTAGCAATAATGTCGAGCATCATAAGCCGATTTTTACTTAGTGCACCAGGAAGTTTAATATCGATATAGTCTACAATAAGTGCAGAATCTTTTTCTTTAACCAAACCGCTTTTTAGTACATTTTCCTTGTTTACAGGAATGCGAATGTTCCGGGTAGGGTAAAAGATCTGATTAATATAATTAGATGGATAACCACTATAATCTAGTCCCCTTTTCTTAAATAAGGTTTTAAGTTTGTTATCACTTTTGTCACTCGCTATCCATTTTATTAGTTTATCAATATCCCAAGTGTCTTTGGTAAGTTCTTGTAAATATACTGCATCTCTTGTTCCCCAGCGATACTGCTTGTGCGTAAGACTCGAAGGAATGGCTTCACTTTCGTATACTTTGCGTCGCATTTGATCGATATACCAATCCGTTGCAAAAAGGCTGGTATTGATGGTGCGCACATCAGTGCGATAGTTTTCGATTTCTTGTGCGTACCAAAGTGCAAAAGTATCGTTGTCTCCTATGGTAAATAACATGGCTCCAGCGTCTTTGTCTACCGAATCGAGATAGGCTTTGGCCATCGAACGTGCAGTATATCTGTTGGAACGATCGTGATCATCCCAGTTTTGGGCAGCCAACAGCATAGGGACCGCCAAGAGGCAAACCAGGCTTACCGCAGGAGCTGCTATTTTGGGTGTTATATATTTTTTGAGGAAATCAAATATGGCATAAACCCCAAGACCGATCCATATGGTGAATATATAGAAGGAGCCTACCAAGGAGTAATCTCGTTCTCTCGGTTGAAAAGCATAGGGGTTGGTGTATATTTGAATGGCAATACCGGTAAAGAGGAAAAATACCAAGAGCATCCAAAACATTTTTGGGTTTTTAGAGATTTGGAATAATATCCCGATTAATCCCAAAAGCAGGGGTAAAAAGTAATAGGTGTTTCTGCCTTTGTTGTTTTCGATTTCCGAAGGCAGATTTTCTTGAGAAACTCCCAATAAGGAGCTGTCGACAGTTCGGAAACCACTGATCCAATTACCGTGATTGTCGTTTCGCCATTGGATATCGTCTTGCTTACCCACAAAGTTCCACATAAAATAGCGCCAATACATATCTCCTAGTTGGTAATTGAGCATAAAACCGAGGTTTTGTCCAAAACTAGGAGGGTGAATGTCTATCCAATCTCCAAATTGTTTGAGAAAGGCGATATATTGGGATTCGTCTATTTGGCCATTTGCCATGGCAGCTCTAAAGTCAAATACGGCATTTACCAATTTATCTTCATCCGACATTTCGGGCTTGATGGAAAACTCGGGTATTCCCTGAAACTTCATATAATTCTCTGCATGATCCCCACTCCACATTCTGGGAAGTATGCCTACATGATCGCTATTTGGCGATTGTAATGCGCCTTTATAGTCATTGATGATGACGTATTTTCCAGAAGCAACGTCTTTTTCATAAAAAGGTTTATCATCCATATATGGATTTAAGGAATCTAGAGGTGCAAAATCGTTGGTGTAATACGTACCGTAAATAGGGCTTTGTACACTCGGGTATTGTTCTCTGTTGTAATAGGCCAAAAGGGAACGCGCATCTTGGGGATTGTTTTCGTTGATCACCACATTGGCATTGGCGCGTATGGGCAACATCATCCAAGAGGAGAAACCTACAAAAATAAACAAGACACAAAGCACAAGGGTGTTGGCATTTACCATTTGTTTTTTTCTGGTAATACGCAGTCCGTAGTAAAATGCGCCAACAAAAAGCAGTCCCATGATAATGGTTCCAGAGTTGAATGGCATGCCCAGACTGTTTACGAAGAACACCTCTGCCCATCCAAATAATTTGAGTACATAGGTGAGTGCGAACTTATAAATAATCATAAGCACTACTATGGCCGCTATATTCGCAACCAAAAAATTGGATACCGTAGTGGTTTTATATCTTTTAAAGTAATACAGTAACACTATCGAGGGGATGGCTAGAAAACCCATAAATTGCACTCCAAAAGTACATCCGATCACAAAGCTTATCAGTATCAGCCATCGATTGCCATGAGGAGTATCCATCTCGTCGTACCAGCGCAATCCTAGCCACAATTGTAGCGCCATGAGTAAGGAGGCCATGGCGTATACTTCGGTTTCTACCGCGTTGAACCAAAAACTATCCGAAAAAGTGAGGGCTAAAGCACCGACTACCCCAGCACCCAAAACGGCAATAGCTTTGGCATTGGTAAGGGTTTCTTCTTTGTGGAATAGCTTTAGACTTAGGTTGGTGATAGTCCAAAAAGTAAATAATACGGCAAAGGCACTCGATACCACAGACATAAAATTTACCATAAATGCTATTTGAGAGGCATCCATGGCAAACATAGCAAAGAAAGCACCGATCATCTGAAATAATGGCGCACCTGGAGGGTGCCCAACTTGTAGTTTGGCAGAGGTAGAAATATACTCTCCAGCATCCCAAAAGCTACCTGTTGGCTCGACAGTTAAAGTATAAACAATAAGTGCGATAGCAAATATTCCCCATCCACTAAGCGTATTGATTTTTTTAAAGTTTTTAGCGACCATGTGATAAGTTTAGATCTTAAACGACGAATTTACTAATTTCTGGAGAGTTGCGTGCACCTTTTTAGAAAAGCTTTAACAAGGAACGAAAAAAAATAAACATTTTGATAAAAAAATATTTGGACAAACCAAAGTTTGTGTTAAATTTGCATCCGCAAAACGGTGATGGCCTATGGTGTAATTGGTAACACAGCTGATTTTGGTTCAGTCGTTCTAGGTTCGAGTCCTAGTAGGCCAACAGAAGAACCCTTTAAGTGAAAACTTAGAGGGTTTTTTGCTTTTGTGAATTGTTTCTTTTGTAACCTTCTTGTAAACTATTTTGAGCTGAAAAAAAATGACCGATTGTCACTTCTTTTTTTTGAGATTCCTTATTGTTTTTTAGGATTTCTTTTAGAATAAACATGGATAGGATTTCTTAGCTTTACCAAAGTTTATTGTCCAAATAGACGAGATAGTTCTACCTAATTTAGTTTTGAAATGAAAAAGAAATACCAACTCGCACAAATCAATATCGCAAAGATGATTGGAGTGAATATTGAGGATCCCATCATGCAGGAATTTGTAGAAAACCTCGACAAGGTAAACCAGTTGGCAGAAGAAAGTCCGGGTTTTGTGTGGCGATTGAAAGACGACAGTAACCATGCGGCCAATTTCAATCCTTATGAAGATGAGCGAGTGATTATCAATCTATCGGTTTGGGAAGATGTAGAGAGTCTAGAGCAATACACCTATAAAACTTTTCATGTAGACTTTTTGCGTAGGCGAAAAGAATGGTTTCAAAAATTTGGGAAAGCCTATTATGCCATGTGGTGGATAGAAGCGGGGAGTATTCCTAGTATAGAAGACGCCGTAAACCGCTTAGAACAATTGCAAAAAGAAGGTGCTAGTCAAAATGTATTTGATTTTAAACAACGATTTCCTATGCCATAGTCTTCGCAGACTAGACTGTAGGTTCTTCCGTTTGTTTACGACTATTTCCACATAGAATTCCTTATTTTTACGAAAAACAATCTAAAAATGACTGCTATGTTATTGTGGAAAGACATTATACATTATAGTTCCAATGGCAATCCAACACCGCCCAAACGGGTCGAAAAGACCGAGGAGGAATGGAAGGCTATTTTGGATGAACATACCTTTAGAATTACCAGACTACACGGAACCGAAGCACCAAATACTGGGGCGCATTGTAGTAGTTTTGATCCTGGGATTTACCACTGTGCTTGCTGCCAAACCCCGCTTTTTGATGCCAGTATCAAGTTTGATTCTGGTACGGGTTGGCCAAGTTTTACCCAACCTATTAGCAAAGATATCGTCCAGTATAAAAAAGATAGTTCTTTTGGGATGATACGCGTAGAAATATTGTGTAATGTATGTGATGCCCATTTGGGGCATGTGTTTCCCGATGGACCCGAACCAAGCGGATTGCGCTATTGTGTGAATTCTGCTTCTTTAACCAAACAACAATAAGATGAAAACGATGATACTAGGTGGAGGGTGCTTTTGGTGCACCGAAGCCATTTTTAAAGATTTGAAAGGGGTAGAACAAGTGGTCTCTGGTTATGCAGGAGGTTATGAAGGAGGCAATGCCCCCGGCCATCCCACCTACAAAGAGGTTTGCTCTGGAAGAACAGGACATGCGGAGGTGGTACAAATCACTTATGACGATGCGGTGCTGGATGCAGAAACGCTCTTGGAGATTTTTATGACCACACACGATCCTACTACCCTCAATAGACAAGGGGCGGATGTGGGAACCATGTACAGATCGGTAATTTTTTATCAGAATGAGGCCGAAAAAGAATTGGCAGAAAAAGTAGTACAGAAGATGAAGCCGCTATTTGATGATCCTATAGTAACGGAAATTACGGCCTATACCAATTTTTATGTAGCAGAAGACTATCATCAGAATTATTTTGCCAATAATCCAGCACAAGGGTATTGCAATATGGTGATCCATCCCAAGGTACAGAAATTTAAAAAACGATATCAGGAGTTACTAAAAAACTAAGCTTTGTTTGCATCTAAACTATATTCCACATTTACGAAGGCTTTAAAGGCCGATTTATCCGAAGAAAACCGACCGCGACAAGTACGAGGGGCGGCTTATTCTTGGGTAAAGCCTGTAGTGCCCTCCAATCCTAAATTGTTGCATGTTTCCAATAGCTTGTTGGAAGCGTTTGGGTGGACGAAAGCTCAAACAGAATCGGAGACATTTCTAGAGCTTATGAGCGGAGCAAAAGTTTTGGAGCATACCAAACCTTTTGCGATGAATTATGGTGGCCACCAGTTCGGACAATGGGCCGGACAATTGGGAGATGGAAGAGCAATCAACCTTTTTGAGCTAACCCAGAATGGTAGGCCTTGGATGTTTCAGCTCAAAGGAGCAGGACCTACACCCTATAGCCGAAGAGGAGACGGTTTTGCCGTTTTGCGTTCTTCTATTAGAGAATACCTGTGTTCGGAAGCCATGTATCATTTGGGGGTGCCTACTACTAGAGCATTAAGCTTGGTAACTACTGGAGATCAGGTGCTGCGCGATATGTTTTACAATGGCAATGCCGCCTACGAAACCGGAGCAGTGGTTTGTAGAGTAGCACCAAGTTTTGTTCGGTTTGGAAATTTCGAACTCTATGCTTCTCAACAAGATGTACCAGGGCTGCAAGCATTAGCAGATTATGTGATTTGTAATTTTTATCCCGAATTGAAAGGAAAAGAAAATAAGTATCTTTTGTTTTTTGAACAGGTGGCACAGCGTAGTTTGGAAATGGTCTTACACTGGCAGCGAGTAGGTTTTGTACACGGAGTAATGAATACCGATAATATGTCTATACTAGGGCTTACCATAGACTATGGGCCTTATGGTTGGCTAGAGCCTTACGAAGGTGGTTGGACTCCGAATACTACCGATGCCCAAAACAAGCGCTACCGATTCGAAAATCAGCCACATATTGTATTGTGGAATTTGTTGCAACTGGCCAATTCCTTGTATCCGTTAATGCAAGATGCTAAAGGTTTGGAGGCAGCTTTAGAGCAGTATAAAATAAATTACAAACAACGACACCAAGCCATGATGTTGCAAAAACTAGGTTTGGAAAAGCAAAAAGCAGACAACAGCAAGCTAATAAGTTTGTTAGAAGTAACATTAGAAAGACATCCCACAGATATGACAATATTTTTTCGATTGTTAGGGCATGTAGAAAAAAACAATAGTGTACTAGAAGCATATAATACAGTACAGGAAGCTTTTTATGAGCACCCCTTGGAAGAAGCAGATAGGTTTGCTTGGGAATCTTGGCTACAGCTTTATATAAATCGATTGCAAGAGGAAGACCAAACCGATGCCACCCGAAAGACTACTATGGATGCGGTGAATCCAAAATATGTATTGCGCAACTATATGGCGCATTTGGCGATAGAAGCAGCGGATAAGGGCGATATGTCGGTGTTGGAAGAATTGTACGCGCTTTTACAAAAGCCTTATGAGGAACAGCCAGCTATGCAAAAATGGTTTGCCAAACGACCAGATTGGGCAGCCGAAAAACCAGGCTGCTCGATGTTGTCTTGTAGTTCCTAAAGCAATTATGAAAATTCCGCAAGAATCGGGTTGTGAAGTTGCGGTTGTTAGTAGATATTTGTACATCACAAACAAGAGACATGAATAATGCTACACCACATTATGAGAAAATTGCAAAGATAATTGCCTATCTCGACACCCAGTTTAAAGGGCAGCCTAGTTTAGATACCATCGCCGACCAGGTGTATATGAGTCCTTTTCATCTACAGCGTTTGTTTAAAGAATGGGTTGGTGTTTCGCCAAAAAAGTATATACAGTTTCTAAGTGTAAATTATACCAAGAGTTTGTTGCAACAGAAAGGAGCAACCTTGTTCGATGCAGCCGCAGATGTAGGTTTATCGGGTACTGGTCGTTTGCACGATTTGTTTGTAAATATAGAAGGAATAACACCAGGAGAGTACAAAAACGGTGGTGCAAATTTGTGTATTGCTTATAGTTTTGCAGCTAGTCCGTTTGGGAAAACTATTATAGCAAGTACCCAAAGAGGCATTTGTTATTTGGCGTTTATCGAAGACGAACAGCAAGCAATACACGAATTGAAATCCAATTTTCCAAACGCTATCTATCGGGAAGAAAGCAATGCGATGCATGCAGAAGCGCTACATATTTTTCGAGAAGGAGCGTCTTTGTCAAGTATACGGTTGCACCTAAAGGGAAGTCCTTTTCAGTTAAAAGTATGGCAAGCATTGCTAGAGATACCAGAAGGGAAGTTGTCTACCTATGGCGCAATTGCCAAACAAATAGAAAACCCGAAAGCCTCTCGTGCTGTAGGTACTGCCATTGGGAACAATCCGGTTGCTTATTTAATTCCTTGCCATCGGGTAATACAGGCTAGTGGTGTAAGCGGCGGTTATCGTTGGAATCCGATTCGAAAAAAGGCTATATTGGCTTACGAAGCCGCCAAACAAAGTATAGCTACATAAAATAAGAACCAGTATGAAACAAGAGCAAAACAAAGTGCGTTGTGCGTGGTGTGTAGGAGACCCGCTTTATGAAGCCTATCACGATACGGAGTGGGGGCAACCCAAATACGAAGATCCGATATTGTTCGAAATGCTAATATTGGAAGGCGCACAAGCAGGTTTGTCGTGGATTACCATTTTAAAGAGGCGAGAAAACTATCGGGCTGCTTTCGATGACTTCGATGTGGAAAAGGTAGCCCAGTACACCGAAAAAGATGTGTCGCGCTTGTTGCAGAACAAAGGAATTGTTCGCAATAAGCTTAAAGTGAGATCGGCCATAAAGAATGCCAAGGCTTTTATTACTATACAACAAGAGTTTGGTAGTTTTAGTAATTACCTATGGGATTTTGTAGACGGAAAACCTTTGATAAATCGTTTTAAAAGCATAGAGGAAGTCCCTGCCAAAACAGCCATAGCCGAAAAGCTGTCTAAAGACCTAAAGAAAAGAGGTATGTCTTTTGTAGGCCCCGTAATTATGTATGCCTATATGCAATCGGTAGGGATGGTGAACGACCATACGCTAGATTGTTTTAAACGTCAGTAATGAATAATGGTGGAGGTGTTGGGTACCATGCTATTTTGCATGAGGGATAGCAGTGGCAGCTTTTTGCAGCTAGGCATTAGCTGCGCTTGGTGGCGGAGGCGACCGATAGGGAGCCCACGCAAACCTAGTAAAGCTGTGGCTAGCTGCAAAAACTATAACGGATAGCCCGCCCGCATGCCATAAAAAAAAGAAAAATGACAAAAATAGATTTGTTTACACCGGACTTGGATCCTAGCAAAAATTACTTGCCTTATGATGGGGAGGTGTATTATTGGGGACCTATTTTGGATAAGGATAGGGCCAATGGGTATTACGCGCGATTGATGGAGGAAATTGCTTGGAAGCATGATGAGGCTATTATTTTTGGAAAGCATATGCGTACCGCCAGAAAGGTGGCTTGGTATGCGGATAAGACCTACGAATATACTTATTCTAACATACATAGGAGGGCGTTGTTGTGGACGCCATTGCTGCTGGAGATAAAAGCGCTGGTGGAGCAGAAAACCAAACAATCGTACAATGCTTGTTTGTTGAATTTGTATCACAACGGGCAGGAAGGGGTTTCTTGGCATAGTGATGATGAGAAGGATTTGCAGCCAGAAGGTTCTATAGCGTCTTTGAGTTTTGGTGCGGTACGAAAGTTTGCTTTAAAGCATAAAACTACCAAGGAAAAAGAGGAATTGCTACTGGCACATGGGGATCTGATGGAGATGAAGGGGGCAACGCAAAACCATTGGGTGCATGCGGTGCCAAAAACAAAAAAGGTACAAAAGCCGAGAATAAGTCTTACGTTTCGGCAGATGTTGGGATAGTTTTTTATAAATTGACGAACCTAAATTTTTCAAGGATGCGGTTTGTCTGTTTTTCTCTTTTGATTTTTTGTTGTAGTGGGCTGCTTTTTGCCCAAGAAGTGCACTATCGGCTGGCCATATTGCCAGAGCAACAAAAAGTGGCTGTAACTGTGGATTTTCCAGCTCGGGTAGCCAAAGATATTCGTTTTGTAATGCCACAAAGTGCCCCAGGGACCTATGAAATTACGCCTTATTATTTGTTTGTTTCCAAAATAGAAGCAAGAGGGGATATAGGGCGGGTAGAAGGAGAAAAAGGATTGGGAACTTATTTTGTATTTCCTGCCAAAGGTTCACTCCATCAGATACGCTACGAAGTAGATATACAGTTGATGGAGCAACAACTGGTAGGGGCTTTTGCCAGTTGTAAAATGCGAGAAGACTATTTGGGGCTTTTGGGATATGGTGTTTTTGGTTTTATAGAAGGCTTAGAAAACCATCCGATACAGCTACAAATAGAAGCTAGTGCAGATTGGCCCTTGTTTAGCACCCTTTCTCCACAGAAAGAAAAGCACCGCAAAAGCACCCAGTTTTTGGTGGAAAACTACGGCATATTAGCCGACGCCCAATATCTTTTGGGGACTGCGGTTGGGGTATTCGAAGTACCACAAAGTCCCATACCGCTTTTTGTAGCAGCCTATGCAGAAGCACCAATTGCTATGGAAGAAATTGGTAGGAGGGCTTTGGTTTCTTTAAAAGGATTGCAAGATTATTTTGGTGCCATCCCGATGCCGCATTACAGTTTGTGTTATGAATTTTTGGAACCCATAAGTCCAAAGCACGATTATGGTTTATCTATGGAGCATTTAAATAGTTTAACCGCCAGTATGCCTGTATCCAAGGCGATTACGGCCTACGATATGGATGCCGATATTGGCAGTACTGTGCACCATATGGGTCATGCTTGGTTGCCATTGCGTACCTATGGCAGAGGCTATCGTCCTTTTCCGTGGCAGGTGGCCCCCTTAATAGACACGATTTGGTTTAATGAGGGATTTATATGGTATATCAGTATCCATCCGACTAACCACATCTTGCTTGGTATCGAT
>JAOXRU010000208.1 GCA_025800395.1 Flavobacteriaceae bacterium | reverse complement strand
TGCAACTATGGCTAGGCTTACGGTGGTACGACGAAATGGACACTCCTAGAGGTAACCGTTGGCTTATTCTTATTAGCTTTGTAATTGGCTGTACTTTTGGCGTACAATTTATGGGCTTCTTGGCCATACCTTCTATTGTTTTACTGTACTATTTTAAGCGATATAAAACTACAACAATTGCAAATTTCTTAGTTGCCAATATCGCAGCTATAGCGGTACTAATGGTAATATATAAGTTTGCGCTCACCTATGTACTTAAACTATTTGGATGGGCAGAGGTTTTCTTTGTAAATAGTGTTGGACTTCCATTTAACTCTGGTACTATAATTATGGGAATTATATTCCTAGGCATTTTTTATTATGCCCTGCATTATACCAGAAAAAACCAAATGGTAAACGCAAACACTTTGGTCCTCTGTGTATTGTTTATTTGTGTTGGTTTCTCTTCTTGGATGATGCTTCCAATACGTGCCAATGCAAAGGTGGTAATTAACGAAAACAACCCACAAGATGCTCGATCGTTGCTTGCTTACTACAATAGAGAGCAATATCCTAGTGTGCAAAGCCCAGTTTATGGCACCTATTATTCTAACGATTTTGCACCACTAGACCCCGTAGATCCATATATGGATGACAAACCTTTTTATGAAAA
>JAOXRU010000199.1 GCA_025800395.1 Flavobacteriaceae bacterium | reverse complement strand
CTATTCTGATAATATGCCAAACCGTTTGGAGTGTCCAAAACTCCAAGGCTTGTTCTGGTTTTGGGTAAATATTCCGTTTCCATAAACTTCTTTACCGATGCAAATGAAGGTACTACTTGCTCTCTTATGGCTTGTTCGGCTGCATGCACTAGAGAGTCTTTATACTGTTGCTTCCAGCCTTCTGGTAATTGTAAAAACGGTTGAAAATAATAATGATCCCTTACTGCCTTATTCAAATGGTCGTTATAGGTAGATTCGTATCCCTTAAAAATTACTTTTGGCTGCGAATTGCCATAGGCCAAACCTTCGCGCAGCAAAACAATATGCTGGTCTATATACGCAGGCATGGCTTGTAATTTCTTTAAATAGGTTTTGGCTTGTTTCTTAGTATAAATTGGTCTTACCATATAGGCTAAGGAATTGTGAAAGCCTGCATCTGACAATATAGGATTGAGATACGATTTAAAGTTATAATGATCTACCTTTTCTTGTAACTGATATCGTAATAACTCTTTCGAAATTTGTTGGGTTTCCGTTAAAGTAGCATCGGATATGGCATGTAGCTGCTCTAATTGCTTTTTAGCAAACTTCGCTTCTTCTTCAAAATACGCCTTAGTATGCACCCCTAGC
>JAOXRU010000195.1 GCA_025800395.1 Flavobacteriaceae bacterium | reverse complement strand
CAACCAGCCAGCCAACCAACCAACCAACCAACCAATATATTGTAACATGTTAAAATCAAGCATATATTTAAGCGTTAGCAAGCATTAGTATCTAATTGAATCTATAGTGTAAAATGTAGAAATGACATGGATGTAGTTATGAAATGGCAGCTATGTAACAAAACGTAACCCAAGAGAATTTGGCCACTTCAGCCTCAACGCCACAAAATCAAGCCATCAATTAGAGCAACGAGCCCGAAATTCACGCAAAAGAGAGAAAAGAGGGCTGAAAAGAAGGAGAGAGAGAGGGAGAGAAAAAAAAAACTGAGCAGTCTTATGTTGTTATATCACCGACTTTAGAGATTGAACGGCAAAAAACTGAATCCCTGCCAAATTGGCCGATTCGCATTGGCAGAATCGACGCGAAAGAGTGGTCAACGGCAGCATCTTTGGAGCCCGTTTTGATGAATCCAGGTATAGTAAAAGAAAAATAAAGATGAGTACATGGATGCCCAAAATAACCAGCATAGGCTAATGAAAAACTGGGCAGCCATCCTCACTATTTTATCAGTACTTATTATTAAAATCAGGTACCTTATTATTAGGGTTAGGTTCCTCAGTCGCCACGCTATGAAATTCTAGTGAACGCTCACGATCATGTAACCGCAGGGCATATGGGGATGACCCGAACCTACGAGAAAATCTGCGATCACAATTACCTGGAATGGGCTATATGCAGACGTAGAACATTAGTGTAAGTCATGCCAGGATTGTTCTATGCATAAACCACCCCGAAACAAACAGCAAATTTGTTTGCTTCCAATTCCTGTGGAATCGGCTTTTTCACGTATAGCAATCGATG
>JAOXRU010000194.1 GCA_025800395.1 Flavobacteriaceae bacterium | reverse complement strand
ATTAAATTAAAATCTACTCAAACTAAAAGGTACTTTTGGCCACTTGAAGTGTTGCCGTGTTGCCATGCCAACCAATTTTGATGACGCAGAGATTTTTGTTTTGTTCATTGATAAATAGAAGCAAAATGACAAAATTGTTTTTGGAAAGCAATAAAATGTCTGTCGTAGAAGCTCCAAAGAGAGAAACATCTGGACTATTGTGAGCCGCCTTAATCCACCAAAGAGGGTACGGTAAATATGGCGGATCCACTCATGGACGCCGAAGATCGTGACGTCATAAGATGTTACCATGATTATAATTGCATAAACTGGTTGTTTGTTTGTTTGTTTGTTTTTCATTTAGATATATAGACCAAATAGGTTATGTACTGTGATGAATACTTATTTCAATACTTGCTTCATTACTTCTACACCATTTTGGTGTTGCTATGGTAACCAAAGGAAGCATAATTTTATTCAGAGTACTGCTAAGTTTGCAGATTTGACTGATATCCTTCTTCATTCATCAAATACACCCAACATTCATCAGATTCAACATTTTTTGAAAGGAAGTGCTTTGAATTAAACAGTGTACCTCTGGTATTTATAAAGTGTTGGAAAGGGTTCAGGGGGTCTATATAAATTGCTTAAAATATGACTGACAGCTGCCAATCTGGAAAGGCTATCATACCTTAATATACAGCACTGACATCGAGGATTCCAAAAATGTATGGTAGACTTGCCCCCCTGACTGGCACTAAAAAGTGATTTTTGAGGTCTCGGCTCATG
>JAOXRU010000561.1 GCA_025800395.1 Flavobacteriaceae bacterium | reverse complement strand
CGCGTAGCTAGTGCAAGTAATGTATGTATACAGCGTCCAGACTATAAACCTACTCTATTCTCTGGTGCTACTAATGTATCTGGAAGCCAAGGAAATGTAGATTTTGTAGTGCTCATTTCCGAATTTGCAAATGCAAACTCTATTCCTGGTAAACCTGTGGAGTTTCGCGTTCCTAAAAACGAAAACTTAACGGTTTCTTTCGACAATAGTTTAACAAGTCTTAACGGTAGAGCGGTAGATAATAAAGACTGGCAATTCTACGATAACAATCCGTTTTACTATAGATTTGTGTATACTGCCAACAATGGCATTTTTCCTAAAAACAATGGAAGCTATGCAGGCGTAAAGGCTATTTTAAAACCAAAGCCTGGGTCTAAAGGAGAGTTTCAGCTAAAAATCACCATGAAAGCCTCTGCTGGAGGGCAAACCAATACCGCAAACGATAACGATAGTGTGCAGATAAAATATAACAACAACTAATGGCTTAAAAGAGTTTTCTTTTAAATTAATAAGCTAGTTTAAAGTGAATTAGATTAAGACAACATCATAACGGCCTTTTGAAGTCCAGCTATCAAAAGGTCTATTTCTTCCTTGGTGTTGTAAAAAGCAAAACTTGCTCGTACAGTGCCTGGTATTTGGTAATATTCCATGATGGGTTGGGCACAATGGTGTCCCGTGCGTACAGCGATACCAAGTTTGTCTAAAATACTGCCAATATCGTAAGGATGTATATCTCCCACATTAAAAGATATAACCGATGCTTTTAAATCTGTTGTACCATAAATAGTTAAATTTGGAATGGACTTTAATGCATTGGTGGCATAGTCTAACAATTCTTGTTCGTATGCGGCAATAGTAGACATGCCTATTGCTTGCAAATAATCTATGGCCGCTCCAAAGGCAATTCCACCACAAATGTTGGGTGTGCCAGCTTCGAATTTGTGAGGTAAATCGGCATAGGTGGTGTTTTCGAAAGTAACTTCAGCAATCATTTCCCCACCGCCTTGGTATGGTGGTAGCTTTTGTAACCATGCTTCTTTGCCATATAAAATACCTACTCCTGTAGGACCGCACATTTTGTGTGCAGAAAGGGTATAAAAATCTACATCTAATGCCTGTAAATCTACATCAAAATGGGGTGCCGATTGTGCGCCATCAATCAATACGGCGGCACCAATTGCATGTGCTTTGTTTATTAAATACTCTATATCGTTTATAGTGCCTAAAGCATTGGATATATGGTTGCAAAATACTAGTTTAACCTTCGGCCCGCATAATGCATCAAAAGCATTATAATCTAATGCCCCACTAGACAACATTGGGATTACTTTTAGAACCGCTCCAGTGCGCTCACATAACATTTGCCAAGGCACTATATTGGAATGGTGCTCTACCTGCGATACCAATATCTCATCGCCAGCCTGTAATAAAGATCCAAAACCATGAGCAACCATATTAATACTATGGGTGGTGCCACTGGTGAATATAATTTCGTGCGCCTTAGATGCATTAAAATGTTTCTGAATTTTTTGCCTTGCCAATTCGTAAGCATCTGTGGCTTCCTGGCTTAATGTATGTACTCCTCT
>JAOXRU010000155.1 GCA_025800395.1 Flavobacteriaceae bacterium | reverse complement strand
CCCCCCCCCCCCCCCCCCCGCCCCTTTTAGAAGTATGGCTTTAAATGAAACTCCCCTGCTCAAGGAATTTATACAGTGTGGTGATCTTCTGAAAACCTATCATTTGCAGGGATAGTGCTAGTTTCAATGCCCTTTGGGTTTTAAAATATTTTATATTTGCAAATTGCCCTGTTGGACAAATCAGTTTCAATGGTCAGGATGGCCTCTATTTGAGTAAACCAGTTTCTGGGAAATTATTGAAATCAGCTTGCAGTGAAATCCATGTTGTGTGAACTGTATTATGGCAGAGCAGGGTACATGGCTTGGAAGCAGGACAGGACACCAAGGAGACACTAATTTTTGCCAATGTTTTTTTTTCCTTTGCAACCAAAGACCAAAGTAAACCAGTTGTAACCCCACCAGGGTGACTCCCATATAAAAGTGATGGGGTGCTCGTCGTCTGTTTTCAAATCTACCGACATCTTCTAAATCTTGAGAACTTTTTTAAACTGAAAATCTTTAAGAGGCTCAAAAATTGCATTTGTGTTTAGTATTTTTGTTTGGATAATTTTCTAACCCCTTAAAAGCATACCGGTAACTGCCAAACGTCCCGATTTTTGGGCTTCAAAACCTAAAAAAATCAGGATATTCCGATTTTCTGAGGAAAAAAAAAACATTTATAAGGCGGAAAAAACAAGCCAAAACAACCTAGGCATATTTGATATTTTTGTTGTTAGAGCTATAACATGCTGGTATGCACTATTTACATGTGGTTTTGTGCAATACACGCAGCCTGTTCTTGAAACCATTGAACAACACTTGAGAATTCTAATGCTAAAATAGTGGTACCGATACCAATACCGTAAAATCCTGGTTTTTAAAGCCCTCCCGCTTCTAACGCTACCATGGTATAGGCCCACCAGTTTGATAACAAAAGATTATTCCATGCTACAGCTCCTCTATGGCAATTATTTAAATCAAGTCACACTCAAGTAGCACTTCCTTGTCAAAATATGTTCTGTTAACCAAAACGCCCAGGGCTTATAACTGGAATTTTATGGTACTTTTAGAAATACAAAAACCCAAACCCTGGGGCATCCCGGACCCTGATCCCTCCCCCCTCCCTGTGTTGTAAACC
>JAOXRU010000133.1 GCA_025800395.1 Flavobacteriaceae bacterium | reverse complement strand
TTATCTGTACGCCAACAATTCGGATAAGAGTGTACATACTTCTCTACTTTAAATGCTTTATTTTCTGTTTTTAGGGCTATTGCAATTTCTACATCTACCGATTTGTCTGGCGCTTCCCCATCGGCGTAGTACTCGTTCTTTACATATTTTCCGGCTAGTTCTCCCATCTCTGGTCGAAACTTCCCTTGTAAATCTACTAGCGGAACCAAATTTTCGTTTTCATCTAGCACCAACATAGGCGGCACTTCTGGGTCGGCTTGTTTGGCAACCAAAGCATCGTCTGCTCCAAAAGTTGGCGCAGTATGCACAATGCCTGTACCGTCTTCCGTAGTTACAAAATCGCCCAGTATAACACGAAATGCATGCTCTGGATTTTGATACGGCAACACATAAGGCAATAATTGCTCGTAACGGATGCCCTCTAAATCTCTACCTACAAAAGTTTCCCCAACTACAAACGGAATTTTCTTTGCTCCCGATTCGTAAGAGGCTAGGTCGGCTTTGTTTTCTACCGCCTTATACTTCCCAGAAAACTGTTTCCCAACAAGATTCTTAGCTAAAATAACTTGAATTGGCTCAAATGTATATTGGTTAAACGTTTTTACTAGTACATACTCAATCTTTGGCCCCACGGTAAGTGCCGTATTCGAAGGCAAAGTCCAAGGGGTGGTAGTCCAAGCTAGAAAATACACATCTCCTTTCCCCTGCAAAGTGCCTGGCAGAGATTCTGGAATAGCTCTGAACTGCGCTACCACCGTGGTATCTGTAACATCTTGGTAGGTTCCTGGCTGATTTAACTCGTGAGAACTAAGCCCTGTACCCGCTTTTGGGGAGTATGGCTGGATGGTGTATCCTTTGTAAATTAACCCCTTGTCGTAAATCTGTTTGAGCAACCACCAAACCGATTCCATGTATTTTGACTTAAATGTAATATATGGGTCTTCCATATCTACCCAATACCCGACTTTACGTGTCATTTCGTTCCACACATCGGTATATCGCATTACCGCCTTTCGGCAAGCTGCATTATATTCCTCTACACTTATTTTCTTACCAATATCTTCTTTAGTAATTCCAAGTTCCTTTTCCACCCCAAGTTCTATTGGCAAACCATGGGTGTCCCAACCGGCTTTTCTATTTACCTTGTAGCCTTTCATGGTTTTATAACGGGGAAATATATCTTTAATGGTACGCGCCATTACATGGTGAATACCAGGCAACCCATTTGCAGAAGGTGGTCCTTCGTAAAAAATATAGCTAGGCTTTCCTTCTCGGGCTGAAATACTTTTTTCAAATATTTGATTTTCTTCCCAATACTGAAGAATTTCCTTAGCGATTACTGGTAGATCAAGTCCTTTGTATTCTGCAAACTTCATGCGCTTTATTCCTTAACAAAATTTTGGTGAACGAAATTACTAAATTTCAATTAATTCCGTACTTGAAATCTTTAAAAAAGATGATATTATACCATTTCTATTTTGAAATGCCCTAAAAAGAAATAGATGATTTTTTTCTTTATATAAAGAAGAAAAATCAAGCATAGCATTAGCTACGGTTTCTTTTTGTTCTGAAATAGAAAGGAGAAAAGGGCTATTTATTGGGGTGGTTTTAAACTAGAAATGGTATAATACCAGTAATTTCAAATGGTAAATGGCATAAAATGGAGGTTTGTTAAAAAGGAAAATTATCCGAAACCCGAAGCTCATA
>JAOXRU010000111.1 GCA_025800395.1 Flavobacteriaceae bacterium | reverse complement strand
TTCAAGATGCCCAAAAAAATGGTAAATTGGAAGTGCTTATTCGTGCCTATGAAAAATTTTGGAAACACGGAATAAAAAAACCTTGTTTATGAGTAGTTTAAAACAGATGTTGTACCATACTGCAAACAATTCTATTGGATTAGAGTTATTGGCTTTAGAAGAACTCCTCCCAGGATATTCCCGAAAAAAATAAGGTGTAGTTCGTCGGATGGATACTTTTAAGCTGCAATTTTGATTTGTTTTTGATATCTTTTTTCAGGTATCTGATTGTCTATTCCTTGGTGTCTTCTTTTGGTATTGTAAAATGTAAAGTAGTTTCGCATTTGATGATATGTCCCAAGCCAAACACCTCCAAAATATCCTTTATGGTGTTACTTGTGACATATAATTTCACATTAAAAAAAGCTTCCTAAACCTATTGTATGCTTCCACTATTTAGAATTGCCTGTTCTCCAAATATCCCATAAAAATAAGCGCTTTTATTTTTTACTTATCGAAGGCAAAACTACACTCATCGGGCTATATCTACAATCAGACTTTTTTCTCTAAAAACATAAACTAAATTATATAAATTTATTGTTGTATTACTGGGTTGTTTCGTGTTTTTTCCTCCTAAATAAAATCAATTTGGTAATCACTTTTTTCAAAATTTAGTGGTTATTCATACGTTTAAACGACATACACGTTTTATTGGAGGGATTCTATGGCTTTGCATGGGAAGTACTACATTGATTGCACAGAATTTAGATGCGAAAGCCATAGCTAAAAACACCAAATTTAGAGTACAAGGAAATCTGACTGCCAATAGCGTTTATTACAATTCCAATACCAATTCCAATAGAAATCCATTTACCTATTTTTTCCAAGGAAGTTTGCAAGCAAATTGGCTTACTTTTAGTATGCCTGTTAGTTATTCTATTTCCAATCAGGGTGCCAACCTGGATTACCAAGTACCCTTTAAATTCAATCGCCTAAGCTTACATCCAAAGTATAAGTGGATACAGGCTCATATAGGAGATGTGTCTATGAGTTTTTCTCCTTATACCCTAAACGGACATCCTTTTACAGGGGGCGGCCTATCGTTAACTCCAAAAGGGAGCTTAACAGTGGATGTAATGGGCGGGCAACTTCTTAAAGCTACCGAAGATTCGGAAGACCAGAGAACCCTACCAGCATTTAAAAGAATGGGGTATGGAGCTAAATTGGTTTGGGACAAAGGTAGTTATCAACTTGGACTAATTGGGTTTTACGCAAAAGATGCAGTACATTCTATAGATGTTGTTCCAGAGACCAAGGGCGTATTGCCAAAAGAGAATATGGTGCTTAGTGTGTTTGGAGAAGCGGATATTGCAAAGGGTTCGAAGTTAAAAGTGGAATATGCAACTACAGCAATTACCCAAGATATACGAGCGGAAGCTTCAGAAAGAACCAGAAAATCTATAGCATCATGGTTATTAGACACAAAAATGTCTACAGAGAATTATGAGGCGTATAAATTGGGTTTTGATTTTACTTTATGGGAAACCAATATGGGAGTTACTTACGAGCGAATTGATCCGGGGTATCAAACTCTAGGGGCTCAGTTTTTTAACAACGATTTTGAAAATGTCACCTATAACGCCGCCAGAACATTATTTAATAGCAAGCTCAATCTGAATGTAAATGCCGGCTTCCAGCGCGATAATTTATTAAAGCAGAAAGACCAACAGACCCAACGTTTGGTAGGATCGGTAAATGCTACCCTTACTGTAAATCCAAAAATTAGTTTTACTGCTGCATATTCCAATTTTTCTACCCATACCAATAAAAGCCTCAATCAGTTTGAAGATATCAATGATAGCGATTTAACCGATGAGGATTTAGAGGCCTTAGATTTTAAACAATTGTCACAAAATGCAAATTTGGGAATGAATTGGGTTCTTGGAGAATCAGAAAAAACAAAGCAAAACTTAAGCCTAAACTACAATTTGGCTTCTTCCGCCAATGAAGAAAATGGGATTATTAGAAAAGGGCAGGCCAATAATTTTCACAATAGTAGCATGGTATATACCCTAGGATTTCCAAAACAACAATTAAACGTTTCTACTTCTTTAAATTACAACTACAGTGATGTGGGTGAAGAGGATACCCAAACCAAAGGAGGAAGTCTGCAATTTGGCAAGAAGTTTTTTAAAGAAAAATTGCAAAGCAATCTTGGCTTTTCTTACAACCAGGCAACAGCCAAAACTGGCAAGACTGCTGTGTTTAATATTCGTGCAAATGCAAGTACGGTATTGGCAAAAAATCACCATATTAGTTTAAATGCAGTTCAGCTTTTTCGCAATAGTCCCAATAAGGCAAGTGTAGCAGAACTCACCCTTACCTTGGGCTATAATTATGCTTTTAAATTGGGTGTGCCCAAATGGAAGCGAAAACAAAAAGAGGATAAAAAGCTTAAAATCGCATATAAAACCCATTATTTTGAGGGCTATCCCAAGTTCTTAACTGGGGAATTGATAACGGTAAAGCAGCAAAGTATATTTGGTATATTGCATAGTATTGATGGTATAAAACAGGAGATTGAAGCACTAGAATGGGAGCTAACTCAAAATGAAACAACTTCTCATAAGGCATACAAAAAACAGGCCTTGCAATACTTGAAATATTTGTATAAACACAAAGATTTTTTGGAGGTTTACGAATCCTTGGTTGTTCGGGGATTGGATCATTTGAAGAAGGATGCAATTCGTCAAGATCGAATAGTGGATAGAGCCTACAACAATGCTATTTCAGAGTTGCAGTTGCGAAGAAAAAAACAGCAAAAAATCACCACTGCAATGCAGGAGGAATTCCAGTTGATAGAATCCAAATTTACGGCGCATCACTGGATGCAAGCACAACTCAAACAAATAAGTAATGCTGAAATTATAAAAGACGAAGGATTGTTATTTGAATTTAGGGAAAAACATTTATCTACTATTTTTAAAATGGTTGAAGATAAAACGCCAAAAGAACAAATACAGCAGTTTTTAGAACATGAATTGGCAGATTTTTTTCACAAAAAATCTTTTCAAGCAGAAGTTTCCCATTCGAACTAAGTTGTTATTTCAGCTGTTGATAAACCTCTTCAAAAGGCACTCGGAAACGTTCGCTATAGATTCCTTCTGCTGCGCGCTTGCCACAGCCGATTACCATATTTATTTCGGCACCCCAAGGCAGTCCTAGCGCTTTTTTTACCAAACGGCTATCAAAGCCTTCCATGGGGCAGGTGTCTAATTCTTCTGCTGCCATCCCAAGCATAAAGGTTTGGGCTGCCAAGCCAGCACTTTTGTGTGCTACTATACGCATATCGCTTTGGCGTACTTGCCGATATATTGGACGAAATAGCCCAAGAATAGTAAATGCAATAAATTTTGTATAGCCCAACATACCCAAAAAATCGCTGTATAATGTAGGGATTAGCTTTTGGTAGTAGCCTAATGCAAATTTTTCTCTTTTGCTGTATTGGTCTTTGGGTTTCTGCCCAAATTGCTTACGCAAATAGGCAATATTGGCTTGTTGTCTCTTGCGCCACAAATCTTTGCGTACCACAACTACGACCATTTGTTGTGCAGTTTTGGCGGCATTTTGCCCCAAACAGGCCTTGCTCATTTCCCCAAGCTTCTCCTTGGAGGTGATATGATAGAATTCCCACAACTGCATATTGCTGCTATTGGGTGCCAGAGTGGCTTTTTCTATACAGTTTTTTACAATTTCGGTGTCTATGGCTTCGTCTGTATACACCCGCACCGATCTGCGAAAGTGAATGGCTTGGTCTAGTGATTTATGCATGTCTCAAAGATAGCCAAAATCTGTTCCCAATAAAATACGAATCCTGCATAAGCTGCCACTTACCCTATCTATAGAGAAAATGGGTAATGGCAGGCATCTTATCTTGGGGTATTAGTCTCCAATGTCAAAGTGTACTGTAACGCTTACCTGAACTTGTAGTTTGTCAAAGTCTACATCCAAGTCTACCGCTGCTTCTGTGTTGTAATCCGCCCGCATGAGGGTATTTGGTGCGTATAAAGGATTGATTTGCGTTTGCATATCCGATACATATATAGCCAAACCTAGTTTTTGCCCTAGACCCGCCATCATAGATTCGGCTTGTTTTTTGGCTTTCGCGGCTGCCTTTCCTTTTAATTCGATTTTTAAGGCTTCTAATTTGGAATATTCCGTTTTGAGTAAACGAACATTAGATATCGCATGTTGTGCTAACTCTCGCAATATCTTGCTGGTTTGCGGGGCGGTGTACAATACCAGTTCGTAGTATTTGGTTTTATGCACATCTTGTTTTTTCAAAAAATACTTTCTGAAATTACTAGACAAATTTCCTAGGGTTAATTGCTTTTTTAGATCAACCTGATTGTTTTCTAGTACTTTTTTTAACTGCAATTCTAAATGTTCTAAAGAAGTTCGCCCTTTGGTATCTGACTCCGATAATTGAATACCCAAATAAATACGATCTGGGATTACTTCGGTGGTAAAGCTGGCTTGGGTTTTCAAAATAGGGGTTTCTTGCTTTTCTTGTCCAAAGCCTATGCCAAATACCAATAAGGTGAGTAGTAAAAATAACTTTTTCATGTTTTTTTTCTTTTTTGATGAATGCTTACGAATTACCAAAATAAAAAGGAAATGAACAAACAAAAACGAGGGAAATAGGAGCCTAGGTTTGTGAAGGGAGCTATTTGACAAGGGAGTTGATTTTATATCGGATGGGGAACTATTTTATATATGAAAGGGAAATTGGATGTCCAAAATACGCAATGGTGCAGTGTGAGGGGGAGGAGCGGTAGCTTTTTGCAACTAGCGGTAGCTGCACTTGCAGGCGGAGGCGACCGATAGGAAGCCCACGAACTGCTAGTAAAGCTGTGCTAGGCGCAAAAACTATTAGCGGATGACCCGACCCCTCCTTAGAACACAGTTGAGGTTTTTAGAATAAAAAATGCTCGGGAGGGGGCACACCCTAATAAAAATGGTATAATAAATGAAATGCAAAGTCCTCATGTTGGCAAAAAGCACCAAACAAATAGGTCTGTTTGCTGGGGTGCGCATATATTTGGAGTATTGGGTGTAAAAAAGTCAATATTCTTGGTGTGCAGTATTATTTGGGCGCCCATCCCCTCCCTTGGGGTCGGGTCTGCGGGCTTTCGGCAGTCGCTTTTTTTCTCTTCTATAAACTTCTTGTTAAACAAACAACCAATGCTAAGTCAGAGAAAAAAGAGCTTCAACAATGCCTCTATCCCTGGCGCAAAAGGGGAACTACAATTGGTATTATTAAATAGTTATTATGCGGCTTGGATTTTTTTACTTTCATCTAATTTGCTAATTTTTGTAGTTAAAACCATAATTAATGAGGACTTTTATTTGTTATAGTATGCTAGTGTTGAGTTTTGTTGGAACCCTTACTGCCCAGCGTCATCCAATGGTAATTGCGCATAGAGGTGCCATGGGATACGAAATGGAAAATACCTTGCCTGCCATCCAAAAAGCTTTGGATTTGCAAGCCGAGGCCATAGAAATAGATGTGTTTCGTATTCGTACTGGGGAGATTGTAGTATTTCATGATGAGGATCTAAAAAAATTAACCAATACCAAGGGGTCTATAGAAGGAATGAGCTGGGAACAGCTGCAAAAGGTAGTGGTGAATGGTGGACATCGTATCCCAAAACTAAAAGAAGTACTGGATTTAATAGACGGAAAATGTACTTTAAATATCGAATTAAAAGGCGCAGGAACGGCGGTTGCGGTTTGGGGGTTGATGCAGGAGGCTATTGCACATGGCAACTGGAAGTTGGATCAGTTTATAGTGTCGAGCTTTAAGTGGAATGAGTTGCGCGATATGCGGGCTCAAAGTGCCATAGTGCCTATTGGAATCTTGCCAGATACCGAATCCATCCCAGAAATTTTGTCTATAGCCAAAGAGGTGCGAGCTACAGCTATTCACCCATACCATGGTTTGTTGGATGAAAAAATAGTATCGATTTTTAAGAAAGAAGGATATAAGTTGTATGTTTGGACGGTAAACAAAAATGCCGATATCCAAAAGATGAAAGATCTAGGAGTAGACGGTATTATTACCAATTATCCAGATAGAGTACATTGATATACGATTTAGTAGTAGTAGGAGGAGGAGCAGCGGGTTTTTTTGCTGCCTTACAGCTAAAGGAGCAATACGCAGATGCCAATATCGCCATATTGGAAAAGGGCAAAGAAGGCTTGCAAAAAGTAAAGGTGTCTGGCGGTGGACGTTGCAATCTTACCCATGCCTGTTTTGATCCGAAAGAATTAGTGCGTTTTTATCCGAGAGGGCATAAAGAACTATTGGGACCATTTCACAAGTTTGGGCCTGGGGATACTATGGGCTGGTTTGACGATCATGGGGTGGCTGTAAAGATAGAAGAAGACAATAGGGTGTTCCCAGAAGCAAATAGCTCTCAAGCCGTGATCGATTGTTTTTTGGAAGCTGCAAAATCGGCTAGAATCCCTGTTTTTTATCAAACTGCGCTAACGCATTTGCATCAAGAGGAAGATTATTGGTTGGTAAAAACCAAGCAAGAAGATTTTAAAGCCATACATGTGTTGATGGCAACGGGTTCTGCTAGTGTTCCTTGGCGTGTGCTGAAAGATTTAGGACACCATATTATCACGCCAAAGCCTTCTTTGTTTACTTTCCATTGTAACGAAGATGGCTTGCAGCATCTTAGTGGTGTAGTTGTACCAGAGGTGGATATACAGATCATCGATACAAATTTAGAAAGTAGTGGACCGCTGTTGTTTACCCATTGGGGTTTTAGTGGACCAGCGGTGTTAAAGCTTTCTGCCTGGGGAGCAAGAATATTGGCGGAAAAAGATTATCGGTTTGAATTGATGGTTAATTTTATTCAAATGGATGCAGCTAGTTGTTTGGAGTTGTTGAAAAAACAAAAGGAAGACTTTGGAAAAAAACAGCTTTCTAATGCAAATCCGTTTGCTATACCGAAGCGTTTGTGGCATCGATTGTTAGAACTATCGGCAATACCAGATAGTTGTAAATGGGCAGATGCCAACAAGATACAATTGGACAGGCTCAGCAACTTGCTTGTCGCTTTTCGTTTTCAAATAGAAGGAAAATCAACCTTTAAAGAGGAGTTTGTAAGTGCTGGGGGGATAGATTTAAAAGAGGTAGATTTTAGAAGTTATCAAAGTAAAAAGTTTCCTGGCTTGTATTTTGCCGGAGAGATTTTGGATATTGATGGCGTCACAGGAGGCTTCAATTTTCAAAATGCCTGGACAGGAGCCTATATTGCAGCCACAGACATGGCTAGTAAATTGCATAGAGAACTTTAATAACACCATCGGATTTTATTACAATCTTTGAATATATTATGCAAAACTATATTGTTTTTTTAAGAGGCGTAAATGTAGGCGGTAAAAACAAGCTCAAAATGGTCGAATTGCGATCGACTTTGGAAACGGCAGGTTTTGAAGGAGTGCAGACCTATATACAATCGGGGAATATATTGCTAAAATCCGCATTCGATGCAGTGATTTTGCAGCAGAAGATGGAAGCTTTGTTGGAAAGCAGTTTTGGGATACAAGCTTCTGTATTGGTAAGAACGCCAAAAGAATTGGGCAGCATTTTAGAGGCATTGCCATTTGATTTGAAGCATCAGAAGCAATTGTATTTTGTATTGTTTAAAGAAACAGTTGCAGAGAAGCAGTTGCGAGCATTAGAAAACATAGAGTTTAGTGGAGAGCATTTTCAGCTGGCAGGTAAAACCATGTATATGTGGTATGAAAATGGCGCAGGAAAAGCGAAGTTGACCAACAATTTTTGGGAAAGACTGCTAAGGCAAGAAGCAACAACTAGGAATTATAATACCATGAAGAAATTATTGGATATGTCTAGGGGCTAATGCGGCAAAATAGTTTACTTTGCAGATTGGATAAGAGCATTTTTAATGTAGTATTTTGTAATAATGAAAGAAGAAACCTTTATCATAGACCAATGGGAATTGCCCCAAAACCAAGAAAAAGTGGCGGTAAGTGCCGTATCGCCAAGTAATATTGCATTGGTGAAATACTGGGGAAAATATGAGAATCAGATCCCAGCAAATCCTTCTATCAGTTTTACTTTGGATCATTGTCATACCAAAACCACTTTGAAGTATGCATTTGTTGCAAAGTCCGATGCCGACTTTGCGGTGTATTTGGATGGGAAGCAAGAAGCGAGTTTTCGTCCCAAGATTGCTACATTTTTTAAAAGAATTGCAGCCTATGCTCCTTTTTTAGAGCATTTAGCAATGGAAATTCACACCAGTAATTCTTTTCCCCATAGTAGTGGTATTGCATCATCGGCTAGTGGCATGAGTGCTTTGGCATTGTGTGTGATGCAGATAGAAAAATCTTTATTTCCGGACATCAAGGAAGATTATTTTTACAAAAAAGCATCCTTTTTGGCACGTTTGGGCTCGGGAAGTGCTTGTAGAAGTTTGTATGGCGGATTGGTAAGCTGGGGTGCCCATGCCGATTTTGCAAAGAGTTCCGAACTATACGGCACGCCCTATACAGGAGAAGTAGCTGAGGTGTTCCAAACTTTTCAGGATACTATTTTATTGGTAGATCGCGGACAAAAACAGGTGAGCAGTACCCTTGGGCACAAATTGATGGACGGCCATCCGTACGCAAGTCAACGTTTTGAGCAGGCTAAGGAGAATATGTTGCAATTAAAAAAGGTGCTAGCCACAGGAAACATAGAAGATTTTATTGCAATTGTAGAAAGCGAAGCATTGACCTTGCACGCCATGATGATGACTTCTAATCCATACTTTATTCTCATGCGTCCCAATACTTTGGAAATTATTCAACATATATGGGCGTATAGAAAAGAAACAGGTGTTCCGCTTTGTTTTACTTTAGATGCTGGAGCCAATGTGCACCTATTGTATCCTGAAAAAAACAAAACAAAAGTACAAGAGTTTATCCAAAAAAAACTGGCTAAATTTTGTGAAAATGAAGCCTTTATACATGACGCAGTTGGTAATGGTCCGAAAATTCATTAATTTTGATGCGCAGCTGCGGCTAACATTAATTTAAGTGTTTATGAAAGGACCTTTGTTCTATTCGAAAATATTGCTTTTTGGCGAATACGGTATCATTAAAGATTCTAAGGGATTGTCGATACCCTACAATTTTTATAACGGTGCTTTAAAAACCGTGAAACAGCCTAATCAAAAACAACAAGATTCTAATAAACATTTAAATAAGTTTTCGGATTACCTTATGCAATTGCAAACGGAACAACCAGAATTAGTTCAGTTCGACATTAAAAGTCTTCAGAAAGATATTGCAACAGGTATGTATTTCGATAGTTCTATTCCACAAGGATATGGCGTTGGAAGTAGCGGCGCTTTAGTAGCTGCTATTTATGACAAATATGCTTTGCAAAAGATAACAGTACTCGAAAATCTAACCAGGGAGAAACTTTTACAATTGAAGCAGATTTTTGGTGAGATGGAAAGTTTTTTTCATGGAAAATCTTCTGGTTTAGATCCCTTAAATAGTTATTTGAGTATTCCAATTCTAATTAATTCCAAAGACAATATAGAGCCCACAGGTATTCCTTCCCAAAACAAAGAGGGTAAAGGAGCTGTATTTTTAATCGATAGTGGTATTATTGGGGAAACAGCACCTATGGTAGAGATATTTATGGAGAAGATGAAGCGTGAAGGATTTCGCCAAATGCTGAAAGATCAGTTTATCAAACATACCGATTCCTGTGTGGAAGACTTCCTTAAAGGCGATATTAAATCCCTGTTTGGTAATCTAAAACAATTGTCTAATGTGGTTTTTGATAATTTCAAACCCATGATTCCAAAACAGTTTCATCAGATGTGGAAACAAGGAATCGAGACCAATGCCTACTATCTCAAGCTCTGTGGCTCTGGTGGAGGTGGTTATATTTTGGGTTTCACCCAGGATATCGATAAAACCCAAGAAATGCTCAAAGATTATCCTTTGGAAGTGGTGTACAATTTTTAAAAATTTATGCGAATAAGTAGGCAAAACAAGCGTTTGTTACTCATAGCGTTGAGCTTGTTTTCCGTGGTGCGAGGATATAATGTCCTAATGATTACTTTGGGGCAATATCTTACCGCTATTTTTATAATGGCACCCGATTTGCCTTTGAAGAGCGTACTTTTCGACCTTTCTCTGTTTTTGATTGTAACTGCTTCTGCGCTTACCATTGCAAGTGGCTATATCATCAATAATTTTTACGACGCAGAAAAAGACCTAATCAATAAGCCGAATAAAGTCATGATCGATCGTTTGGTGAATCAGAAAACCAAATTGGTGGGCTACTTTTTGCTCAACTTCGCCGCTATATTGGCGGCAGCCTATGTGTCATTCAGGGCGGTACTTTTCTTTTCGGCTTACATTTTCGGAATTTGGTTTTACTCTCATAAACTAAAACGCTATCCTTTTATTGGAAATTTGGTCTCTACTACTTTGGCCATTACCCCATTTTTTGCAGTTTTTGTGTATTACAAAAATTTTGAAGCCGTCATTTTTGTGCACGCTACTTTTTTGTTTCTACTATTACTTATCAGGGAAATGACAAAGGATTTGGAGAATCTCAAAGGAGATCTTTCGCACAATTATCAGACCATACCCGTGGTTTATGGTATTCGCAAGACCAAAATAGCCATCAGCATTGCCGTTTGTTTACTCGGAATCCCAGCTTATTTACTACTCCAAAAATTTGACATAGGCCATATGTACCTATATTTTTATGGCAGTCTTTTCTTTCTGGTCATTTATATGATTTGGCTCTGGCGATCAAGCAAAAAGAGAGATTATTTGTGGTTGCACAATCTGCTCAAATTTATACTGGTAGCTGGGGTGTTTAGCATCATATTGTTAGATGTGCCACTTTGGGTTTTGAGGTTGTTCTAAAAAAATCCATAGCTTTTGTAACCTCTTTTGTTTTTACGGGTCTTTAATAACAAATAACCAAAACAACTTGAGAACTTTTAGTGACGAAGTATTAATGGAACTTGTGGTTGAAGGAGACCTTCAGCAAATGGCGGTGCTTTTTGAGCGCTATCATAAACGTATCTAACGTGAGTTCGATATAAATTATCTACACAGAAGCCTTATAAATAGTGAGATTTGGATTAAAAAGGCGCAGGTTAAACCCTTAATTCAAGGCTTTTTGGACGAAAGATTGCTGTTTATAAGGCTTTCTATAGATTTATTT
>JAOXRU010000096.1 GCA_025800395.1 Flavobacteriaceae bacterium | reverse complement strand
TGAACCTTTTGTAAATTGGTATAAAAGACCAAAGAATGTTTGAATACACGCCATTGCGCTTTAAGAATGAAAGGACGGAAGATAACTATTCACCAAAATATAATTTTTGTGGTGTCTTGCCCCACCTTACCATATTGCCCGTCCTTTATGAAGAGCTTGTTCACTGGTCAGCCAGAACTTCGAAAATAAATATCGAGGTGGCGCGTTTTACCCGGGTGGTGCACTTTGCCCCGGTCTACCCTGTTCATATTCTTCAGTGACATCATTTTATCATCAGCACATTTATTAGCGAACGGTGTCCATATTCGTTTACTAGGAAAAATAAAAAGCAAGCCATGCAAAAATCACATATATGTCTGGACCTGGGTTATGGTTGGTAAGCAAACAATTTGTCTCCAATGCAAGGCTACCACACAAGTCTTGGGATAGGCTGCCACTTTGATTACAGAGATTGTCTGACGAATTATATCTAATAATGGTGAATTCCTTGTAAGGCGGGTGATATACCTATACTACCTACCTATAGGCTATCCCA
>JAOXRU010000074.1 GCA_025800395.1 Flavobacteriaceae bacterium | reverse complement strand
GACATGCAAGAAGCTTACCAAAGAGGCTCTTGCTTTGGACACAGCAAAAGAGGTCAGAGAATTAGTTCCGTATATGGGTAATAAATAACACTACTTTATGAGGTTTTATTATGACTACAGATAGTTTAAATATGAGTTTGTTTGCTCGCGTAAAAGAAAGTGGATTCGCCAGTTTACAAAAACTGGGGAAAGCACTCATGCTTCCGGTTTCAGTACTTCCTGCAGCGGGTATTCTTTTGGGTGTCGGTGCCGCAAAATTTGAAATTATTCCTGCAATTGTTTCGGAAATGATGGAAGCCGCCGGAGGATCCATTTTTGGAATTTTACCGCTGATTTTTGCCATAGGTGTTGCTCTCGGGTTTACCGAAAATGATGGTGTCTCGGCTTTGGCGGCCGGTGTTGGATTCTTTGTGATGCTGGCAACCATGGGAATTGTGTCAGCGACACTAGGAGTAAAAACTACAGCAATAATGGGCATTCAATCAGTAGATACGGGAGTATTTGGAGGTATCATCATTGGAGCCATTGCCGGTGCTATTTTTAACAAATACTACCGGATACAGCTTCCGTCCTACCTCGGTTTTTTTGCCGGTAAACGTTTTGTTCCAATTGCGACTGCGTTCGCCGCAATCATCGCGGGTGTTGCTCTTAGCATAATCTGGCCACCGATTGGTAACCTAATCAACTCAATGTCTAAATGGGCAGCCAGTGAAAACCCCGAAGCGGCATTCACCATGTATGGTTTTGTGGAACGTTTGTTAATTCCATTCGGGCTTCACCACATCTGGAATGTGCCTTTTTTCTTTGAGATAGGTGAATTCGTTACAGAAAACGGTGAAGTTATCAATGGAGAAATTCCACGATATCTTGCAGGTGATCCAACTGCCGGTAATCTTGCAGGCGGGTATCTGTTTAAAATGTGGGGGCTACC
>JAOXRU010000555.1 GCA_025800395.1 Flavobacteriaceae bacterium | reverse complement strand
CGGCTACGATATCTATATCTTTGGGTCCTTCTTTGCTTTTGGCATGGTTGCCGCGCTTAAGAAAATAGTCGCGCACAAAACCACCGATAACATAGGCCTCTAGCCCAAGACTATCTACGGCTTGTGAAAGCAGCTCGAATACCGGATCTGCTATGGCGTCTTTATAATTGTTTATCATTAGGATCGAATCACTTGTACAATGCCCGTATTGCTAAGTTTGATAATAGCAGATGGGCTACTGCATTTTTCTTTGCGGTGCAAATCTACTACATAGTCTACACCTTTTAAAATCTCTGGCTGTATTTCGTTAAAACAACTAGGGGCAGGCATGCCACTGATGTTGGCCGAGGTAGAAACTATGGGCTTTCCAAACTGGTGGATGAGTTTTTGGCAGAAAGGGTGTTTGGTAAGTCGCACTGCCAAGGTATTGTCTGCTGCGATGAGGTTTTTGGCTACCTCTTTTGGTTGATCGTATACGATGGTGGTGGGTTTTTCGGAAAGGTCTATGATATCCCAGGCTAGATCGGGTACCTTATTTATATGTTTTTGCAACATGCCATCGGAGGCCACCATACAAATAAGTGCTTTGGAGTCTGCGCGCTGTTTAAGGTTGTATACTTTTTGTACTGCCTCGGCATTAGTGGCATCGCAGCCAATTCCCCAAATGGTGTCGGTGGGGTAGAGGAGTAATCCGCCAGAACGGAGAACTTCTAAGCTGTTTTGTATTTCTTGTTTCACCAGATTGTTTTTGCAGGGGCAAATATACGGAAACCATGGTAATGTGGGTTGGATATGACTTACTGCACACAAAACCCGTTTTTTAAAAACAATGATTTATTAATCTATTTAGGGTTCTCTTGCATGAGATTTTAGTGTGTTTTTGAAGATAACTCGATTCCCTTAAATCACTTTACCTAGCTAGAAGTTGGGGGGACATATTTTATTGACTTCTATGTGTCAGGTGAGCTAATTTTAAGGTGTGAGTTATAGGTTTCTCCAAATGATTAATTCGAATACTTTTTGCCAAAAATACCTAAGAGCTTGTATAAAGATGCTTTTTGTTTTTTTACAAAAGCGTCCATTTCTTGGATTAGTTTATTACGTTTTTTATCGGTATCTAATACACGTCTGTGCCATCCAATGTGTCTTACAGCATCTTTTTCGAGTATGGCGCCAAAAAATTTTTTCTGATTATACGCAACATTTATTTCTTGTTCGTGCCCTACATTTTTATAACAGCCTAAAAGTTTGTAATCTTTTAATCGACGTAAGCCTGGATTAAATGTGAAACCGTGCCAAGTATTTAAATAATTTGTTTCAAGCTTATAATAGTTTACGCCGCTTTTAGTGCTGTATCTAGTAGGAAGAACGGGATGCTTATTGGTGTCGTTTAAATTTCGAATCCAAATCGAAATTACTTGTGACTCTTCCTCAAGAAGTTGTAAGCTGTCTTCTATAAAACCAGAACGATAGAATTCCCAATCTTCTTCGCAATGGAAGATGTAGGGTGTGTTAACATAACTATATGCTTTGTCGATACTTTTTATTTGTCCAAGTTTGGGCTCATTATACAACAATAAATACTTGCCATTTAATTCGGGAAATTTATTAATGACTTTTTGCAAAGATTCTTTTTTGTTTGTGTCTTCAATAAATATGTATTGTTCTATGGGGAAAGTGTTATGTTTTAGAAAACTTGAAATAGTAATTTCCATTAGATCAAATCGATTACAGCTTGTCATTACAAAACTGACTTGATTATTTGATACTTTTGTCATTCGAATGAGTTTAAGTGTGAAAACAAAGATAACTAATCTAATACCTTGACAAAACGATAATTCAATAGAGTTACTTTTTTTACATCTTTTTTGTTAGATCTTTATGTACAAATAACATTATAAATATTATGGTTTAAGTTGTTATTGTTTATCCGCCGAACTTTTTGTTTGAATAAGTAAAGTATCTATCTCGAGGAAAAAAAATATTTAACGTGAGTTCGATATAAATTATCTACACAGAAGCCTTATAAATAGTGAGATTTGGATTAAAAAGGCGCAGGTTAAAACACAATACCATTTCTAGCTCAAAATTACCCCAATAAATAGCCCTTTTTTCCTTTCTATTTCAAAATAAAAAGAAACCGTAGCTAATGCTATGCTTGATTTTTCTTCTTCATATAAAGAAAAAAATCTTCTATTTCTTTTTAGGGCATTTTAAACTAGATATGGTATAATTCAAGGCTTTTTGGACCAAAGATTGCTGTTTATAAGGCTTTCTATAGATTTATTTTGTCTTTCCTTATGCGTCGTTGTGATCTTTTCGAGCTATAAATAACCCTTCAAAGCCAATCCTAGCCTAAGAAAATCAAAATAAACTGTGTGCGTAAGTTATATCGAACTCACGTTATTTAGGTTTATAAATTGTAAATATTTCCCGCCATTAATAATCTTTGTTGTGTTTTGTTTTTTTCTTAAGAGATACCCTTAAGCGACTATCGTGTGCCATAGTTTCTTGGTGTTTATTTTTGGCTAAAAGTTTAAGGGATGCTTTTTTTTTTTTTAAAGATGCCGTTTTCACAACTAATAGTTTTTTTATCAATGGTATTTTGTAATATATCATCATTAACATTAAAGTCTACTCTACTATTCTCTTTGTGATATAAGTGGTATTGCAGGGCTGCAAATTTAATTTTTTTGCCATAGACTCCACTGTTAAATAAACGGACACATATTTCGGAATCTTCTCTGCCCCAACCGGTCATATCATTATTATAACCATTGACATGAACCAAGTCTTTTTTCCAAAAACTCATGTTACATCCACGTAAGCCAGAGCGTAATTTATTTGGATTCTTTTTGTACTTTTTTGTTAGCTCGCTAAGCGATGTAAGGCGTAGGCTGTTTAATCGGTTTTTTATATTAGAACTAAAATAAAAAGGTCTTTTAAATCCTTTTTGGAATATTTTTAAGGAAAGAGATTTTTCTAACAATACCCTAGATCCTATAATAAAAAATCCTTTTTCCGAAAACTTCAAATGGTCTGCAACAAACATCGGATGCAGTATAACATCTCCGTCTATTTGAATAATATAATCCATCTTGGCTTGTGCAATGGCTTTATTGCGTATTTCTGATAAACGGAATCCTAAATCTTCATGCCAAATATGTATTAAAGGTACTGGGAACTCTTTTTGATATTTTTGGATTACATCTGCCGTAGCCTTCTCAGAACCATCGTCGGCAATTAGTACTTCGTTAGGAAGTACTTTTTGTAATTTTACGCTATCTAGAACTAAAGCTAGAGCTTTTGTCCAATTATATGTAGCAATAAGTAAGGAACAACTAGGTGTCATAAGTTCAATGTTTTTTATATCTACTATAAATTGCTAATAATTCTTCAGCTATAACATTATCCCGAAATTGCTGTGCATATTCCCAACCTTTTTCTACTCTGTTGTTTACGTTAGCTTTCTGAGTTTGTATTTCTTGTATGCATGCTTGTAGCTCCGATACACTGGTAGGGTTTATATAATAACTGTGGGGGCCACCGGCTTCTGCAAAGCAACCTCCTTTGGTGGTAATTACTGGAGTTCTGCTATATAAGGCTTCTACTATGGGAATACCAAACCCTTCGAAGACGCTCGGGTAAACCAGCATTTGTGCTTGTTGGTATAGAGCTGCGAGTTCCTCTAAGGTTAGTCCTGATAAAAAATGTACCCGATCGCGCATTTTGTGTTTCTTTATAAACGGATCTAATAGCTGTTGGTAATTTGTCTTTTTGCCTACCAGTACTATTTGGTCGTTGGTATTTGCAACGGCTTTCAGTAATAATAAAGCATTTTTTCTGGGTTCTATTGTGCCTACATTTAATATAAAATCTTTGGGAAGTTTGTGGGTGTCTAATACTTTCTGAATTTGAACAGGAGTTTGTGGTTGTTTAAATACGGCATGGCATCCTTGGTAGACCACTACAATTTTTTGGTCAGGTACATGCAGATAGTCGATTAGATCTTTTTTGGTTTGTTCGCTAATGGCTATTACCAAATCGGCTACTTGGCAAGCATGGCGTACTTTTTTTATGTGCATACGTCTGTCGAAGGCACTGTAGAGCTTCGGATAACGCATAAAAATAAGGTCGTGTACGGTTACCACACTAGGAATACCTGTATGTTCGATTCCTTGTGGAAGTTCGGCCGAAAGGCCATGGTAGATATCTAGGCGGTATTCTGGAAGTACTTTTGCCAAATGCTTGTAGCGCCAAAAGGAAGAAAAGGTTTTGTAAAACCAGCTTTTAGGTTGTACTTCTTCCATAGTATCGGATAGTTGCAACCGCTGGTTGCTTCGTGGTTTGGGGTTAAATAGTATATGTTTATCTGTAGGTGCAAAACTAGACATAATACGTATAAGATCGCGACTGTAGTTGCCCAGGCCTGTCATATTATGAAATGCTCTTTTGGCATCGTACCCTATTCGCATGGCTGTACATTTAAAAAGTTAGTATATACCTGTTTTTGGTAGGCAAAATCATATTTTTCATTTATATATATTCTGTTCGATGCGATTATATGCAGCCTTCCTGGTATGCCAATCCATATTTGTCCATTTTTTTCGCGCAAATCCAAGTCTAGTTTAGAAAAAAATAGCGGATAAAAAGAAGCCACTGCAATGTCGTTTGGTTTGGCGTGTTCCAATAGCAAATCGTTTAGCACAAAATAGTGCTTTACTTTAGTTTTAATAATCTTTTGGGTAAAACTCCTTTCGAGTTTTTTAATGTTATGCAGAACTCCGTAGCAGCTTACTTTCGAGCGAAGTAGCATAAGAGACAAGTTGCGAATAATGCTGCTGCTAGATGCGGTATTAAAAATAAGGATTTGGTAGTTTCGTAATTTCTTAAATAACCACCAAGTTGTTTGGGTTTTCTTTAAGATCCCGATATTTACCGCCGATAAACGATAACAATTGTCAAATTCGGTTTTATAACCAATACGATCCGAAATAGCAGCATTTAAATACCCATCTACTGTATGACCGTTTGCTTTTAGAAATTGCAATTGGCTATAGATACACTCTTCATGAGATTCGCTTATTTCTACAATGGCTATACGCATATATTTCGTAGTTTAGGAGGTGGTGCTGTATATTAGGTTTTGGTTTTTATAGTAGACAAATTATTCTTGTGTCTTATTTGTCGCATGTATATATACCGATGTCTTACACTTAAGGCACTTAAATAACAAATATGCCATCCGCGTTTGCCGTCTAATATTCCAAGTCTCACAAAATAGTTGATAAAAAACTTCCATATAGGTCGTAACCACAAATGTAATAGTGTAGATCCTTTGCCAGCCGCAAGTTCTTGCCTGCCTTTTAGTTCGCCATACTTTAACAGTTTTCCTTTAAAAGTTTCAAAATCCTTAAAGGAATAATGCAGTAGTCTGTTTTTTAGTTTGCCAATTGCTCCTTGTACTTGTAGTTCTTCGTGCACCTGTTTACTATGATCGAAACGACAATGTTCTTTTTGAAATAGTCGTAATTGCTTATCGGTTTGCGTACCAGAAAAGAATACTGGCTTCTCCCCATACATAAATATCCGCCCGATATAGTAAGCAGCATGTTTATTGGAATTATTAATCACCTTGCGAATCTCTTTCTGTAATGGGGGCGCAATAAACTCATCGGCATCTAAAAACACTACCCAATTATGCGACGCCTGGTCTAGGGCAAATTGTTTCTGATCTGTAAAATTTTTAAACGGTCGTTGTATAAGTTGTACATTTTGTATATCCTTTAGATATTCTGCTGTGCCATCGGTGCTAAAACTATCTACCACAATAATCTCATCGGCAAACGCCAAGGATTGCATGCAACGTTTTATAAAATCTATTTCGTTGTAGGTGATAACAAGTGCTGTAAGTTTTTCTGTCACAGATGCGGTTTTAGCGTTACAAATATAGGAATTCCTACAAGTTCCAATTTATATTTTTATTTTTAATTCTGCCCATATTTATGGCAGGGTATTTATTATACATTTTATTTAGTCAACAACGTTGCAAAAGCACCCTAAAAAAGAGCAACTATGTAGCGTTATTCTATTTTGTTAAAAATGTTTTGCAACGGTCTTTAGTCGTGTTCCTTTTTGCTATTCATGCATAGGTTTACTAATTGCTACATAAATAGGGTATTAGCAGCTATTGCTTCTTCCGATATTTTTTCGAATTACTCTGTATTAATAAATACGGAATCCCTGTTAGTACTGCAACAATTAAACCATATACTTCTAGTTTTGGATTTTGGTATACGTAGGTAAGACCCGCTCCAATAGCTATAATTGCAGCCATGTATACCATTACATAAAAAAACAGTTTCCCTATTTCTTTATAATTCCCCCCAAAAATGGGACAGTAAGTTAAGTTAATAATTTTTAAATTAAATTTACTGTATTATGAGTAGAAGAAAGTTCAAATCGGAGTTTAAAGTAAAAGTAGTTTTAGAGGCGCTTAGTGAGCGTTATACGCT
>JAOXRU010000553.1 GCA_025800395.1 Flavobacteriaceae bacterium | reverse complement strand
CACGCGCTTATAATCTTCATCGCCATGCACGCCTAAACCAGGATATGCAATTGCCTGATAACGAATATACTCTTTTAAAAACCGAGTAAAAAATAGTTCTGTTCCGAATTGCAAACCACTTTTAACACTCACGCGTTTATCCACCATGGCTTGAAGAATATAGAATGGATATTGGCCAGAACCTACCACATCGCTTTCCGAAACACCTCCTAGAATGGTAACGTTACCTGCCCAAGGCTCTGCATAGTTCTTCTCATCCCATGGGATAAATGCTAATTTTTCTTTGCTTAGCTCGTATTGCAAACCTGCATAAACAGACCAAGTATTGGTAGAAGTGTTGGGTGCTTTTATATTTCCTATAGAATAATGCACAAAACTAGTTCCAAAATCTACGCCCCACCTTCCGATTAGGCGCGGGTAGTTAAAGCCAAGTCTAAAATAGGTGGAAGATAACAAATGCGTAGCATAGGCGTTGTTGCGGTGGTTCTTTACTCTGTGATAGGGGTTGGTATTGTACGAAACTCCTGTACCAACTGAAAATTGTAAATAACGATTGAAAAAATAAAAATTGTAATGGCCATATACACCGATATTTTTACCCAAAACAGGATTTCCCATATCCTGATACAGGATACTCGCACCATAATCTGGGTAATTATAACGGGCTTCCCAAGCATTCTTTCCATAGGTATTTTTATTCCAACGCAATAAAAAACCTTGCGGATGCCCCACAAGTAGATGCCCAATACTTTGGTTATGTTTTAGAATACTACCTTGGAATGCCGACACCTCTATACTAGACTGCGCCAACAGCATATTGGTACTAAAAAATAAGAGATAGCAAATCGCTTTCATTGTCGCTAAAGTAGGAAAATTTTGCCGATCGGATTATCCTCAAGAAAATTACACCACACTACTCCACAGCCATAACTGGCTGCAACCATTTGACTGCTTTTTTCAATGGAATTTCTTTTCTT
>JAOXRU010000552.1 GCA_025800395.1 Flavobacteriaceae bacterium | reverse complement strand
TCATGTGTATTATTTTGGCGTTAGTTATTCTATATTTTATTTAAATAGGTGTTTATAGCGGTTGCTGCCTCTCTACCTTCTGTAATAGCCCAAACAATTAAGGATTGTCCTCTTCTTATATCGCCAGCGGCAAAAATATGGGTTTTATTGGTTTGGAAATTCTGGGTCGAAATGGTATTGTTTTGGGACAATTCTAAATCTAGTTGTTCTGGTAGTCTTTTTTCTGCACCTGTAAATCCAAGAGCTAAAAAAACGAGATCGGCTTCCCATCGCTTTTCGGTGCCTTTTATTTCTTCAAATTGGTGCTTCCCATGTGCGTCTTTGTACCATTTAATGTTTACCGTGTGTACTGCTATCAATTGGTTATTTTTATTAGTCTCGAACTTTTTGGTGAGTATACTCCATTGTCGTTTTACGCCTTCTTCATGTGAGCTTGTAGTTTTTAATGTAAATGGCCATTGTGGCCAAGGATGCTCTTCTGTTCGCTCTGTGGACGGTTTAGGAAGTAATTCAAAATTCCATACTTCGGCAGCTCCTTGTCTGTTAGAGGTCCCTACACAGTCTGACCCTGTATCTCCACCGCCAATTACAATTACCTTTTTACCTTTTGCGTAGTGTGTATTATCCATTTTTTCTATGCCATCTACCACCTTGTTGTTAAACGATAGAAATTCCATTGCTTGCATAACGCCTTCTGCATCATGGCCAGATATGGGTAGGCCTCTTCGTTCTGAAGCACCACCACTTAACAGGATGGCATCAAATTTTTCTAGTTTTTTTACCTCATAATT
>JAOXRU010000064.1 GCA_025800395.1 Flavobacteriaceae bacterium | reverse complement strand
GTCAAGCGTTATAGCCAGATATAACGGCTGTAGGATTTCAGTAAGGGAGATGGACATTTAGTACACAGTAGATAATCCATTTTGCCCACTCTACAGAATCCACATCATCTGCACTGGTGAAAGGATCATTCACAACATCCTTACAACCAAAGCCAGCCTCTTCAGAGCAAAACTTTGTGATCACGATGTTTGTCCTCAATGTTTTACTGACAGGCACTCCATAGATCACATGATTTTACATTGCCCCTCGACATCGGCGTTTTGGAACTCTTTTCAAAACTGGTGGGAAACTAAAGCTATTGTATCTATCACATCCGATAGCATGATTTTACACCTAATTCAAAAAAGATTGCTTTGGGCATTGGCAATTGTGCATTGGGAAGCTATTGTTTGGGCATACGAAAACAATGAAATGCTTTGCTTGAGTGACCGCCAAACAATAGCTTCCCAATGCCCAATTCCCAATGCCCAAAGCAACCTTTTTTTGAATTAGGTGTATACGGTGTGTTGAAGAACTTATACTCTGTAAATTATACGCTCCTCATCGCCAAGTTTTCCATATATAATAGCTGCTTACACGACAAAAAAAACTGAGCTATGATAGTT
>JAOXRU010000029.1 GCA_025800395.1 Flavobacteriaceae bacterium | reverse complement strand
TTCGCTTACATCTTTCAACAAAAGGTTTACAAATAGCTTATCGCTAGAGGCAGTATGGTAATCAGATATTTTTAAAGAATAAGGAGGAACCAAATTCATATTCACCTGAACCGGATATAACTGCGCATATCCAAAAAAGCCAATAAATAAGAACAGCCCAACCAAATGCTTTCGCCTTTGAGGACGTATACCGCTTTGAAATAAATTTGCTATAATTTGCATTGGTAGACTGTTCTTTTATGATTCTACTTTAGAGGAATAAACTTATAAATTACAGAATTAGCTGAACTAGCATTTTTGATGGATAATTGCAATGAATTTTTGCTTAATTCATCTATTTTTATCCATTGTTTTTCACAATTATATGTGTCTTCTTCGAGCAGTCTGAAGCAAATAGTTTTTTCTTCAGAATTTTTCCATTTCCAATAAGTTAAATCAAAAGTAGATTTTCCAGATTCGTAATATTGATTGAAAAAAATAGTGCCATACGCGGTCATCAAAAGTTCCGCTTTTACTGTCTTTTCTTGAGAACTCCCTCCATATACTTCATTTATATTGGTCATACTCCAGCCTTTGATAATATCTTTATTAATTTTAGTTTCTATCTTTTCAGCAGCATTAGCTGTATATGTGGATTTAGCACCGTTAGTATCTACAATGGAAAAATTAAAGTTTGAACTCGTTAATTCTGAGATAGATAAAACTCCTAGATTACTTAATTTAATTTCTTTTTTTGATAAATCTGCTGTATAGGTATCACTGTAGATTGTATTTGAAGTATCTACAAGAATATACCTGCCAATTTCCAAGAATTCAATGCTTTTAATAGCATTAACATCTATTTTAGCTGTGTTTGCATTTTTTGAAGTGGTATTCTTTTTCAGTTCCCATTTTTGATACAAATAGCTTTGGGTGTCCTCTGCAGCTGGAGCATCATCACTGCTACATGCCTGTAGCGCAAACACACCACATAATACAATACATAAATTTTTAATAGTTTTCATAAGTATAAACATTTAATGGATTAATTTGGTTGCTTCATTATTTTAATATCACAGCGGATATAACTATGGTTATTTTCTTTGTTAAAGGAGTTTATTTTGATAGCACCTTTGCGATTATCTGCTGTTTGAAATAATACGATTCTCGGTATAACTGTACTATCAAATTCTTGACTACCCGCCAGGGTCTCGGTAATACTTAATTGTTTTAAAACATGATCATCTGACATGCTGTCAAATTCTGCCGCACTCAGCATCAAACCACAATTACAGCTATCTAAGCGATTGATGATTTTTGTTGCTTGTGCATTTGGAATACTTGTAAAAGCTGCATTTTGGGCTTTGTCTGGCGATAAAAATTGGTTGAAACTAAAACTATCATTTAGGCCAAAGTAAACGATATCTATTAGGCTTCCTATTTCTTGGGTTAGCTGTGATTTGGAATACACTTTTCCTGTTTTAGCCGAAAAAAAGGCACCAATTTTATCTTGCTTATGTGCGCTATTTATACCAAGCTTCACATCTTTAAAAACCAATAAATTGGTGTTGGCAAAGACTTGAATATCTTGGCTGATGGTTTTTGTCTCCTTGCCATTAGTGCTTGTTAAAGTAATGGTGTAACTGCCAGGAGTCTCAAAATGTATTCTGGGATTGGTCGCTTCACTATTACTGATATCTGCTCCTTCAAAAGTCCATTGGTAGCTAGTGGCACTAATACTTTTATTCTTTAAATCTAAAGTCAGTGGCACTTGATAGTCCGAATCTTCGAAAGCAATTACCTGTTCGAAATCCGCAATTAAGAATGGGGAAACCCTTATACTTTTGGTTTTTTCAAATTGCTCCAAGCCATTGCTCACCTTTAATTTTATCTGGTGTTCTCCTGGTGCATCAAAACGTATTTCTGGCGGTGTTTTCCCTTTATATGTACCAGGGTTCCCGCCTTCAAATTCCCAAACAAAGGAATTGGCACCAATCGTTTTGTTGGATACAATAGCCGTTACTGGTGAATAAGTATCTACTTTGGCTTGTACATCAAAATCAATTGTCACGCGATCATAGGTGGTAATGGTCACCTCTTTTTCTCCCTTGCTGCCATCTTTATTTTCTGCATAGAGTTTAATTTTAAACGTCCCCGGTTTGTTAAAAGCAATAACACCAGGATTTCTACCACGAGAACTTTCCGGAGTACCTTGTTCAAACTCCCAAGTGTATGCCTCCGCCCCAGTAGTTTTATTTACTAATTGGATTTGTACTGGAATGGTTTTTTCAGCATTCACAATTTCATAGCTAAAGTCTACTTCTATAGGAAGTGCTTGTTCTTTCCAACAACCCAAACAAAGACTGCATAAAAGCATCAGGATAAAAAGTCGATATGTAACATCATGCTTTCTCATTCAATCACCACTTTTCTAATTTGATTTCCTTTTGGTGTTTCTAACAGCAAAAAATACAATCCAGCTGGCATATTTTCATTGTATTCAATGGTGTATACACTGTCTGAACTAGGGGATTGGTCATTTATAGGAATATTGGACAACATGCTAAACAGGCGCAAAGAAATGAATGCAGGCTCCGATAGTTGTATGTGTGCTTTGAACGCTCCTGAGGATGGATTTGGGTACACCCTAAAGTCTTTAATAAAAGGTAATTCAGGGTCTCCTAAACCATATAAAGTTCTGGCTTTTTCTACAATGATTGTCTTTTTATAATCTAAGTAGCAATCTCCTTGATACGCTCTTAATGCTACCTCATAGGCGCCAGGTTCATCGAACTTTAGTTGCAAATAACGATCTGTTTTCTCTATGAGCTCCGCTTGTACTGGATAAGTCCAATCCGTTTTATCTCCAACAGGAACACTGGTATTGACAATTAAAATTTCTTCCTTGGCAAATGCCTGAGAAGAAAGTAAAAATTGTGCATCTATTTCGGTAGACTTGCTACTTACTTGGATACTATCGGTAGCTTTACACCCTTGAGATGTAGTTACAGTAACTGTATAATTACCAGATTCTTTAATGGTGATTTTTGCACTTTCACTGCTAAACCCAGTATCTGAAGTCCATTTATATTGGGCAGCTGCATCTGCAATAGACACATCAAACTGCAAGCTTTGGTCACTACATAAAGTGCGGTCTTCTCCTAATGATACCAATATGGGATCCGGATCAACAAGTTCTATTTCTACTATTTCTAAACATCCTTTAGAATCCGACACTTCTACTTGATATATGCCCGCAGTCAACTGCGTTCGTTTTTTATCTGTATTCCCATTCTTCCATTTAATTTGATATGGTGGATTTCCTCCAGCTACCCCAATTTCAATTTCTCCATCCGTACCATTATAGCAAGTAGGTGGAAGCTTTTTTAAGGTAGACACCACAATCTCATTTGGTTTGCTTACTTGTATAGAAGCGGAAGCTTCACAGCCTTTTTCATCTTTTACATATACAAAATAGGTGCCTGAAGACAAATGGCTGATCGTTGGACTAGTTGCCCCATTAGACCAGTTATAGGTATATTTCCCAGTGCCACCAGTTACTGTAGCTATCACGCTGCCGTCCTTATTATAATTACAAGACATGGGGGTACTGCGCAACGACACTTCTAATAAGTCTGGTTGTTTTAAATCATAGATAACATCCTTTGCTTCGGAGAGCAAATTGTTCACATAAACACCAATCACAATGCCATTCGCATCTTCTATGTTAACAGCATATCGACCAACATCCAGATCCGCTGCTATATTGCTAGTATACTGTGGTAAAATTTTCCAAACACCATTTACCCATTTCTTCCAAGTATAATAATAAGATAAGCCAGCATTTTGAGATGGCTTTAATTTTACCCCACCATCTGCATGTGCTTTTAAAACCCCATCACTAAATGGGTTTAGCTTGTCGTTTGTATTGTTACAAGATATTGGATTGTTCTCGGTAAGCGCTAATGTTAAGGGATTTGGTTGGTTTAAAAAATAGGCACTGTTCGAAACTGTACAATGCTGCTGCATACTATTTGTAGCATTAAAATTGGCATCCGTAACCGTAAGGGTATAGGTGTCAGAACCAATATTTTTCAGATCTATCTCAAAGCGATCTCCAAAGACTTTGGTTGTAATATTGGAGGACATATTTTCCCCTAAACTATTTTTCCAAACAAAATTGTAGGTGCCATCCGCTTTTGGAGTTCCCCCAATAATTACCGCTTTTAATGCCCCATTCGTAGCACCATGAAAACTTGGTAATATTTGTGCCTGAACTGGGTAATCCAAACGCAATTCGTGCTCTGGTGTAGCTATTATCGCTTCAAAAACCGTATTGGTTTGCCCATCCGTTTCTTTTGCGAAGCAATTTCCAGTATCCTTTACAATAAAACGGTATTTTCCTTTTTCAAGATTTTCAATTCTTTTGGTATTTCGAAAAGCCGTTGTATCCCTATATTTGGAATATACTCCATTGGCTTCTCTCTCTACATAATAAGCAAAAGAACGGCCTGGTTCTCCTGTAATGGTCATTTCAATATGCCCATCACTACCTTGGAAACAAGACACCCCTTTGGTTTGTATATTAGAAACTTGTATTGGTGCAGGATTATTTATTGTAAAGCTTGGTATAGACACTAAAGCCGAATTGACGCCATTTTTCTTTACTTGATACTTTATTTGATATGTACCAGCCTCTAAATTGGTTTGCCATTGGTACCCTAAAGCCCTATCCAAAAGAGTAGTAGATTCATTATACAAAAGATTATTTCCTTGAAAAAGAGATAAAATCAATTGTTCTCCTGCTTCCAATTGACTTTGAAATTTCAAGTATACAGAACCATCATTAGTATAAGAACAAGATGTTTTCTGCGCACTAAGACTTGTTAATACAGGTGCAACCGGAACTATAGTATATGAAACTATATTAGAATATTCTCCATTACATGTTTGAATACGGAATCTAATGTTTTTACCAATTGAACTACTTGGATTATCTAAAAAATCTATGGGTTTTAAAGTTAATGAGGAACTTCCACTTGCTCCATTAATTGTTGTCCATGTTGAAAGGTTAGGATCTATTTGATATTCCCAATTATATACAATTGTAGGAAATCCTGTTTGTGATGTAATATTAAATGATTCTGTTTTTGAAATAGTATTCTGAGAAGTTTTGGCAAGTGTAATAACAGGTTTGATTTTATATTTAAAGGAGATCTGCGTACTTGCTTGCCCTCCATGATGAGAACCTGAAATAGTCCCAGTATCACATACACTATTAATATTTTTTGTGATATCAATATGTGAAGTGTCTCCATTACAATTGGGGGGAAACCCACCTTTTTCATGAATGAAAGTATGAAAAACTATTTTTTTTATCTCTTTGGTAAAAGTTCGATTAATTGGCTTAGAGAGATTATGACTATGAGGATATTCAGAATGCAGCCTTTTTTTTGAATTATCTGAAAGAACAACTTCTAACCAAAGTTCATTTGTGCCACATCGACTATTATTTGTCCAGGCCTGAAAATTGTAATCAGTTATTTCAATGCTATACTCTTGTCCTAAGCTCTTGAATATACAAACCAAAACTAAAATTAATAATAGATACCACTTTTTCATAACCTAAAACCTCACATTTAATTCACTAATCTCACTGACATCTCCGTCATTAAAAACCACTCGAAATACATATTTATATTCATTATTTGGTTTTACAAATTCATCTACTATTCTAGTAGTGTTTCCCAAAACGTTTCGCAACAAACGCATAGGCTCTCCTTTTTTCTCTCTATAAATCATGATTTCAGCCACACCTTCTTGCTCGTAAGGCGACCAAAATACTTCTATGAAATTATTTTTTTTGTCTACATAGGAGCCCAAACCTTTAACCCCTTTTTTCAATGCACCAATTGGTATTTCCAATACCAAATTCTGATGTGTAGTACTGCTTAAACCCGCATCATCGATTACCTTTATTTGGTAGTAATAGGTATTGCCAGCCTCTGCGCTAGTATCTTCAAACAATTGTGTGGAGGAAGGAATGTTTTTATCCAATTTTTGTAGAATTTCCCAATCATTTGTTCCCTGCATTTTTCGTAAAACATGATATTCCAACACATCGGTACTATTGCTGGGAATCCAGTTGAGTATCACCTTATCTTTTTTTATCGCATAAGATTTAAAAACAGCTGGTGTTGGTGGTATATAATCAGGTTTTTTAAGCCTAATGGTATCCGAAGGCACCGACATATTGTAGCGCTGGTCTACTGCAATAATCTGATAATACACCTTATCATTTAGGTTATCTACTGCCAAACTATCATAATATTTTGTTGCTTTATGGGGTTCTATGGTTAGTTGGCTCAATTCTTCTTTATGATGATTTGCTCGAAATACGCGATACCCTAGGATATCCTTATCTGTATTAGGCTCCCATTTTAGGGTTACCACTCCCAAACTGTCAATCTCCCCATTTAAACCTTTAGGTTGCATTGGTGGAATAGAATCTACTGGTTGCACCAATACAGGAAAAGAAGTGCGATTAGATCCATTTTTCCCTTTAGCTGTCAAAGTAAAATAACTTGTTGGCAACAAACTATCATATTGTATTTCTCTCGCTTCTTTAGAAATATCGCGAATTACCGTTCTATATTTCCCTCCAGCTTTATCACTGATTTTTAAATCAAATCCGGTAATATCCTTGTTCCCTTCTACCAAAAATTCCCAACCCAAAATCACCCTTTGGTCATCCAAAAACTTTTTAGAGTTTATCCTGGGGGTATATCTTAAAATAGCCTTGGCCTTACTACTAACTACCTCAGATGGTGGGCTAATTTCCCCAAAAGGGTTTTTCCCCCTAACTCGGTAATAATAGGTTTTGTTATTTGGGATGGAATCTATGTAAAACAACTGTTTTGCTGTGCTATTTTCCTTATCATTCAGATTGGTAAGCGGGGTTTTATGAAGCTTTTCAAATTGTTTCCCATCCTCGGATCGTTCTACATAATAATTATTGTAAACAGTACGATAGATATCATAATTCCAACTAAGCATCACATTGGCGTCTAAGAACACACCAACAAAATCTACTGGTTGTGGCAGTTTTTCATAATCTTTGGGACCTATAAAAACACCAGCTTCTGCAACAACAGTTTGATTTGGTATTCGAACTTTATAAATATATTTTTCATTGGCCTTTGTTTGGTAATCTATATAAGCTAAACCAGCCATTTTCGCCACTTTATAATCTTGATCTGCCGCATATAACCCCCATGAGAAACGTTGTTGCTGTTCCTCTGCTAGATTTACCAATTTTGCTAATTTATCGCCACCTTCTACTTCAAAACCTTCTCCATATAAGGCTTGTGCCATCACAGCAGCATTGTCATTTTCTTCCACCAAGGGCATCCAATCTGGCAATGGTTTTGCTTTGAACAAGCCAAGGTATTTTTCTTCTGGTATACCCAGGGTGTTATTATCCCTCAGTATGGTATACCGAATCAATTCGTAACCTTGCTGGTTTCCAAGTCGCCACGCCTTGGCATTTGTCACTCCCCAACGTAAAGCAATATCTCCATTTTTTTTAACTCTAGGCAATACTACCACCCGATCTTGTTTCTGATTCTCTTGATTTTTAAATTGACCAAACATTGGTATCGACATACCGTATGCTACTAGGAATCCTACTAAGCATATTTTAGAGCTTTTCCTTGCCTGCATGTATGACGTTGCAATATATGTTTGGAGTATTTTCATAGGTTAGTAAGGGTTATTAAACTTAAAAATATTGGAACTTCCTTTTTTCCCATTTGGGAACATATATTGTAATTTGACTTGATAGTCTCCCTTTTGAATAGCAGGAAAACTAGTTGTAATTAAGTGCTTATACTTTGCAATTTGTGTAGCGTATAAATCAGGATTCACCAAATATTTATTAATGATTTTATATTGAATATCAATGAAATCACTTTTGTAATAAAAAGGAAGATTATAGCGGTAGGCCAATCTTGTTTCTGGATTCAAGTAAGGATGTGAATAATTGTTGTTCTCTACAAAAGGAGCATACCAACTTAGTACGTCAACTGCATTATTAGGTGGGATATTGACCTGACTTAAATCTCTATCCACAGTTAAATCCGCTTCTAATGGATAATCTTTATATACCAATGGATAAATCTTATTTTGATAATAACTATCATTTAACACAGCTACAATTTGTATCATTGGCTTTTGATGGGTATATGTACTTCCATTTAACTCGACAATTCCAAATGCTTCCGACTTCTGTACATCCGCTTGTAAAGCCTGCACATCTGAAAATATAAGCTCAACCAGTCCCCTGGTAATTTGTTTTGCCGCAATTTTGTCTTTAAACAAATCAAAATTACTCGTATGGAAATCGTAGGACAGGAGTTCCTGCTCCTGGACATTTCTTTTTACTCCGGAAAGCTGTTTATTTCTAATGGCCACGGTATTGTCTTCTCCTGCCAAATTTTGATTCGTATAGGTTTGTTGGGTACTTGAATCATCCGAACTGGCTGGTGGCATACTAAACATATAAATACGATACTCTTTTTGCTTAGCTAGATCCGGGATTTTAAACAAAACTGTGCGTGTAGAAGTATTATATTGCAAATCAGACGATACAGTTGTTTCCCCTTCAAATTTGATCTTCTGCTGCCAATCTGTCTCTGGTGTGAATAGATAAGGCTGCCCTCTGTGCAATTTCACATAACCCGAATTGCTTTCTTTAGGATAAAAGTTTTTTTGAGCAATTACCGGATAACAATACAGTATATTCTTCTTGGGAATATGATCTGGAGCTTCTCCAGTTGTAAAGGCAATTTCCTTCTCCTCAATTGCTTTTTTACCTTTATCATATATCGTTTGCCAACTCCCACCTTTATACTCTTGAAAGCTTACTCTAACATAAACCTTTAAATTGCTATTGGGTGGTAGAATATCATGCGTAACAAAATTGAGTACATCATTATTGGAATTCCATTCCATCTCTCCAGCAATTTCTTGCCCTTCTTTGGTCAGTTGAAATTTTTCCAAAAGGATTTTATATTTTTTTACTCCTTCATCATCTTCCAATTCAAACTCCTTATTAATGCGCATATTAAATGCTGCTTGAGGTACTGCGAATACATCCACATTGTCAGATTGGTCCTTTGGGCTTAAATCTGCAATTATTTTCATACCTCCTAATACACCACCTTGCACCAATTCGCATTCTTCTCCTAATTCCAATTTAAAACGGAATCTTCCTTTTACTAGGCCTCCCAATAAATTGTAGTGCCCTCCTAGATATCCTCTAAACCAAGCAGGATTGGGTAACTTTGCCTGCAATAGTACCGCCGCACCTGCGGATATAATGGGGATTTTCTTTCGAATAAACATCAGCTTGATTTTTATGCCGAGTTCCCCCTGGAGATAGGCATAGGACTGCCCGTTGGCATACCAACCATTAATACCAATTTGCCCACGACCCTTACAAGCTGCCTCTCCATAATCTTTGAGCATGATATCAAAACCTAAACCTGCCTGGAAACGTGCATAAAAAATTAGAAAAGTCATATCGCCAGTGTCCATGCTCAATTCTGCTCCAAAGGCAAATCCTCTGCCTTCTCCCAAGGAATTGAGATCTCGCATATAATCCAAACTCTCCGTTTCTACACCAAGAATCTCTGAAACTATAGCGGGCGGAGGTGGACTACCGGGTATCTTATCTCCAACCATAAGGTAAGCCGTAGATTTGATATAAAAACTGCCTATTCCCAACTTCAAACCAATTCGATCTTCAGGCGTTCCTATATGGATATACCATTCTTTAGGTGAGATATGAAAAACTGCCCAGCCAGCTCTTCCTTTTGGTCCTACTCCTTGGAAAAAGCCTCCAGGGGTATTCACAAAAACATCAAAACTCCCGTGAAGTACTTTATTTTTAAAATCGTGCTCTATGGCTACATAGGCATCTATTCCCATTTCAAAAGACAAGCCATCTTTTGGAAAAGTTGCTTTGGTATAGTCTACGAGATTGGATTCTTTTAATGCATTCATCAAATCATTATCGCCATAGCTATTTATCTTATCTTCTAATTTGGTTAGTTTATCTTTGAATTTATCGCCAAATTTGAAGTCTATGGGTTGTACCAGATGGCCTTCTCCATAGAAAGCTATTCTATTTACACCTCCATGTCTGTTAAATGCAATTTCGAAACCAGCCTTACCATTAAACAATTGTTCCGAACTCGTGGTAGAAAACCCAACTAATGCCCTTACTCCAAGTCCTACATCATTATCTGGCACATAATCCATCCCTGTTGGGATTTTAGAAGAATAGCCTCCAGTACGTCTACTCATTCTATAATAAGCACCACCGCCAAAGGCATTAAATTCGAGTACTCCAATAGATGGTCCAGGATTCAGCTCTGCTAATCCATCTACATACCAATACCTAAAGTCTTTCTTTCCGAACAAAGCCGAAGCGGTTACTTTAATAGAGGAAAAATCCGCTTCTAGTTTTCCATAAAATCCATCACCATAAGTTGGATCATTATCCATTAAAGCGATTTCGCCTTTTAGCTTCATTGCTCCCAAATCCGCCTGAATAAAAATATTGTTAACCTTTAGTTTATCAAATTTCCAACGGTCCAAACCAGAACCATCCTCCATACTTCCAATGATATCCAACCTGGTTTTTCCGTTAAATCCTTGTGACATTAAATTAACAGCCAAATCAAACCCAAGACCTACCTGGTTATCCCTAGCATGTACTTCTATATTACTAATTGAAACAGGAAAATTGGCCAATTTTACATCCCCATTATATCCCATATATCCAACCTTAAATATGGGCGCTTCTGTTTGCAATTCTAAATCTTGGAAAGTAATCCTTTTAAAATCTACCGTTCCTTTAGTGGGGTCGGCTTTACTATTACTACCCTTAATGGCTAAATTTCCATGCAATACTGCCCTAGGACGAAATTTATCCTCTTTAACCTTTAACTCAATAAATGAATTCTCCGCTATGGTAGCTTTTGCTTTAAAAACATCAAAAGACATTGCCTCTTGATTACGCACCGAAAGTATATATTCTTGATTGCTAGGATTGATAATAGCGGAATATCCAAGTGCTCCTCTCACCGCAGTAGAATCTTTAGTATTCGAATTCACTTCTTTGGAAACCGGCAATACAATTTGTCCGTCAAATCCAGCTCCTAACAACTTATTAGCGACAAAGCTTGCTTCTATATGCTCTACAGAAAATTGCCATTTTGATGCTACTCCTTCCTTTAAAGGCAATATATTATCTACTGAAAATTCACCAGAAACTCCTTTTCCATCAATCAACATATTTGCCGCTTGGAAACGAACTCTTTCTTTACTTTTTCGTTTCTCGAATTGTGCAGGTAAAACTACTTCGAGTGTGTTTACATAAACACCACGCCAAGCCTGCTCATTACCAGGAATCAAGTACTTCCGATACTCGGGATGAAAAATAACATTGGGAGAATTTCGCACATCACTAAAATCGAACACGGCAGTATTGAGCTGAAACACGGTTCCTTTTAAGGAATGAAGCTCGAATGGAGGCAAAGTGATTTCCGCTAAGATATCATTCCAATCGCCAACGATAGTTTGAAACGAACCACTGACTTTTACATTTGGATCTTTTATTGGTTTATATGCATTATCTACTGGAGTTAACATACTCCTTGGAAACTGTACATCTGCAGCTAACCCCAATTCTTTAAAACCACTACAATCTACAGTAACATAGGTAAGCTTTTCCGTAATCCCTGTGGCAAAATCAAAACCTCCTTTTAGGATTACCAATCCATTACCCCCGTTGATTTTTATAGGAACATCTCCGAGTAATACAAGATTCGCATCTCCGTAAATACCTCCTTTATGAGATATTTTAAGATTATCTGCCCCAAAAAATATTTCCTTTTGTTTTCCATCCGAACCCATTTGAGGAAGAATAATTCGAACAAAAGCAGTCACTTCTGTATATTCTGGGGTGAACCTAGCTTTACTGATACCCAACATATAACTAGTACCTCCAATATCTTCTCTAACTCCAACAGGAAGGCTGACCAAGTCATTAGGTGTAACTAAATCTAAATAGTTTTGAGAAACTTCTAGTTCATCCATTACGGCCTTAGCCTCTAACCTTCTTTCATTAGTAACCTGAGACAGTGGAAAATTATCTAGTAAGTATGCATCCGTAAATTCAGATGTACTTGTAGAAACTATATTTTGGAGTTTGTTTGGAGAAGGTGTGTTGTTCGGTCTTATATGCACACTATCTATTACACCAAATGCAGAAGCATTTAATGCAATAGAAACCAGTAACATCATAATTAATGTAGGTCTTTGTTTGCTCATTATCGGGGTAATATTCCATCGAATTTATGTATAATCTTACAAAATATGAAAAAATAAGCTAGTGATTTTGTAAATATTTGCTAAATTTTTATACTCGCATAGTAAATAAGCAACTTATAGCAGTCTATAGTAGTAATTGATGGGTTTAATCGGCACAAGATACCTGGGTTGTCCATGAAGGTGAACAAATTAAAACACAAAATCTTCAAGTAATAGGAGAGAATATTAAAACAAATCGCTATCAAAAAAAATCTTTAAGTGAAATATTTATTATTTAACGTGAGTTCGATATAACTTACGCACACAGTTTATTTTGATTTTCTTAGGCTAGGCGTGGCTTTGAAGGGCTATTTATAGCTCGAAAAGATCACAACGACGTATAAGGAAAGACAAAATGAATCTATAGAAAGCCTTATAAACA
>JAOXRU010000024.1 GCA_025800395.1 Flavobacteriaceae bacterium | reverse complement strand
CATTTTGTCTTTCCTTATACGTCGTTGTGATCTTTTCGAGCTATAAATAGCCCTTCAAAGCCACGCCTAGCCTAAGAAAATCAAAATAAACTGTGTGCGTAAGTTATATCGAACTCACGTTAACTAGGGTAGGTAAACCATTTTTTGGCGTCTTTTGTAAGGTATACTACATCTGTATATGAAAAAATATTTTATATTTATAAAAAAAATAGTTATGACTAATTTAAACTTCCTAGCCGCCTTTATACTAGGCCTATTTGCCATGCAGGCACAATCTCACACTACATACAATGTAAATACCAATGGTGTTGGTTTTACTAGCGATATGATGCGTGTCGAAAATAAAATGAACGATGAATTCAAACAACGTTATTTATTACCCGATTGGAACAAAGAAGCTCGTATTCGAATGAATGACAAAATGGTAAAAGTAAATGCTGTGAATTACAATATGTATCAAGATCGTTTCGAAGTGCGGTTTCACGCAGATTCTATCATGGTATTTGATAGAGATGTACGCATGGTACAACTAGACAACAAAAAATTTGAACTTATTCGTTTACCAGAGCGCTCAAGATATTGTCAGATACTAGCCGATGGTGAAAACTATAGTCTGCTAAAAACTTATCAGTACGTGGAAAGAGAGGCTACACCCAATCCAAAAATGATTACCAATATAAAAAAGGTAAAATCTATAGTTAAAAAATACTATATCAAGGACAAGAGAAATAAAAAGATTGTGATGGTAAAACTTCGCAAAAAAGATATGATGTCTATATTTAAATCTGACGGAAGGTCTGTAAAGGATTTTATGAAATCCAAAAAATTGTCATACAGAAAAGAAGCGCATATCACCCAATTGTGTCATTTTTTCAACAATATGTAGACTTTTCAACAAGAAAGAGTATTTCAAGGGACAAGCTTTTAGTTTGTCCTTTTTTTTATGTTATTTTGCAAAACTTTTAACTTCTTTACAATGAAATATCAAGCAAAACAAAAAGCATTTATCTTGTTGGAAGATGGAGCGATCTTTTACGGAAAAGCAGTAGGGAAACCAGGTACTTCTTATGGAGAAGTATGCTTCAATACTGGGGTAACTGGCTATCAAGAAATATTTACAGATCCTTCGTATTTCGGACAGATCATGGTAACCACCAATGCGCATATTGGAAATTATGGTACCGTAGAAGAAGATAATCAGTCATCGGGAGTGAAAATTGCAGGTTTGGTATGTAAAAACTTTAGTTATGAGTATTCAAGACCTAGAGCAGACCAGAGTTTGGAGTCTTTTTTGGAAAAAAACAATTTGTTTGCTATTTCCGATGTAGATACTCGTGCTTTGGTGAGCTATATCAGAGATAATGGTGCCATGAATGCGGTGATATCTACCGAGTTGGATCGTATGGAGCAAATCACCCAATCCCTAAAAGAGTTTCCAAAAATGAAAGGCTTGGAGTTGGCCTCTAGGGTTTCCACCAAAGAGGCATATGTGTATGGAGACGAAAATGCCACCTACAAAGTTGCCGCCTTGGATCTAGGTGTTAAGAAAAACATATTGGATTCCTTGGTAGAAAGAGATGTGTGCGTTAAGGTTTTTCCCTATGATGCCAAATATGAGGATATGGAAAGTTGGAATCCAAACGGATATTTCTTTTCTAACGGTCCTGGAGATCCTGAGCCATTGACAGCAGCCCAAGAATTGGCTAAGACTGTATTGGAGAAGAACAAGCCAGCCTTTGGAATTTGTTTGGGGCATCAGGTGATTGCATTGGCCAATGGTATTTCTACCTACAAAATGCATAATGGGCATAGAGGGATCAACCATCCTGTTAAAAATTTGCAAACAAATAAAGGAGAAATTACTTCTCAGAATCATGGATTTGCAATTAATAGAGAGGAAACGGAAAAAAGCGAAGTGGTAGAAATAACCCATTTGCATCTAAACGACCAAACTGTTGCAGGTATTCGTATAAAGAATAAATCTTGTTTTTCGGTACAATATCACCCTGAGGCTTCCCCCGGACCAAATGACAGTAAATATCTGTTTGATCAATTTGTAGATAACTTATCAAAATAACCTGTTTTCTTATATTTCAAAAGTTGGAATATAGAAACCTTTAAAACTTTCAAATATGAGTATGATAATCAACATACATGCAAGACAAATACTAGATTCTCGCGGCAATCCTACGGTAGAAGTAGATGTGACCACCGAGAACGGGCATATAGGTAGAGCTGCGGTTCCTTCAGGAGCATCTACGGGGGAACATGAGGCTGTAGAATTGCGAGATGGAGGGGAAGCGTATATGGGAAAAGGCGTGCGTAAAGCAGTAGAAAATGTGAATAGTGTATTGGCAGAAAATCTTCTGGGTTACTCGGTGTTTGATCAAAATGCCATAGATCAGGCCATGATAGACTTGGATGGTACACCCAATAAATCCAAGCTTGGTGCAAATGCAATTCTAGGAGTTTCTTTGGCCGTTGCCAAAGCAGCTGCCAAAGAATTGGGGGTGCCTCTTTATAGATATATTGGTGGGGTAAGTGCCAATACTTTACCGGTGCCAATGATGAATATTATCAATGGAGGTTCTCATTCGGATGCGCCTATCGCTTTTCAAGAGTTTATGATCATGCCTGTAAAAGCAGATAGCTTTACACAAGCTTTGCAAATGGGTGCCGAAATTTTTCACCACCTCAAGAAAGTACTGCACGAGAGAAACCTTAGCACTGCGGTTGGAGATGAAGGAGGTTTTGCACCCACTTTGGATGGTACAGAAGATGCATTAGATACCATTGGCAAAGCAGTTAAAAATGCTGGCTATATTTTGGGTGCCGATATCATGATCGCTTTAGACTGTGCTGCTGCTGAGTTTTATGTGGATGGGAAATACGATTATACAAAATTTGAAGGCAGCAAAGGAGCAGTTCGCACTAGTGAAGAGCAAGCAAATTATTTGGCTAGCCTATGCGAATCCTATCCTATCGTTTCTATAGAAGATGGAATGGATGAAAATGATTGGGACGGATGGAAAATGCTCACCGATAAAATAGGAGAGAAAGTGCAGTTGGTTGGAGATGATTTGTTCGTAACCAATGTGGAGCGTTTATCAAAGGGTATTCAAAATGAAACTGCAAACTCTATTTTGATTAAAGTAAATCAAATAGGTACTTTGAGTGAAACCATAGCTGCGGTAGATATGGCTCATAGAGCTGGATATACCTCTGTAATGTCACATCGTTCGGGAGAAACCGAGGATAATACTATAGCCGATTTGGCGGTAGCGCTCAATACCGGTCAAATCAAAACAGGTTCGGCTTCGCGTTCGGATCGCATGGCAAAATACAACCAATTGTTGCGTATAGAAGAGGAATTGCAAGATGTGGCAGTTTACCCTCAAAAAGATGCATTTAAGATTCGGTTATAGACCTATAAAAAAAATATACTATAGAATTAGAAACCGTTTGCGTTATTTGCGAACGGTTTTTTTTGTGAATATGATTTCAATTGGTCTTTAACAAACAATGTTGTTTTTATTTTCTTCGACTAGAAGTGACTTAGAAGGGGTATTGCTTGCTAGGGAAGTTATACCATTTCTAGTTTAAAATCACACCAATAAATAGTCCTTTTTTCCTTTCCTCATAACGGCGCTATGTTGAAAGCAATAAAGCACTTGTTTTTATTGCGCTTTCCACCCTCATAACGAAGTTCTAATGCGTAATTCGGGATAAAAAGAAACCGTAGGCTGAGGCTATGCTTTGTTTATCTTCTTTTTATATAGCTATAACCACATAAAATACCAGGCATCTTTTGGGTGAAAAACCAAATTTCATCCTTAAAAATTTTCAACGTAAACAAAGGTAATGCTTCAAATTTTTGTCTCGAACTTTGTCTTTTTACTTTTAAAATCTACTATGGCATTTTATATTCAACATGAGTTCGATATAACTTACGCACACAGTTTATTTTGATTTTCTTAGGCTAGGCGTGGCTTTGAAGGGCTATTTATAGCTCGAAAAGATCACAACGACGTATAAGGAAAGACAAAATGAATCTATAGAAAGCCTTATAAACA
>JAOXRU010000011.1 GCA_025800395.1 Flavobacteriaceae bacterium | reverse complement strand
AGATTCTGAATGTACAGTGCAAGGTTTTATTTGTGCAGTGCAAGATTTTGAATGTACAGTGCACGATTACGAAATGTACATTGCAAGATTTTGAATGCGCAGTAGGGGCGCAATTAATTGCGCCCTTACTGCGCCCTTACTGCGCCCTTACTGCGCCCTTACTAGAAATCCAAAATAACTGTATAGCTAAGGTATACGGAGCTCAGCTGAAATAAAACACAAAATTATGGATAGACTCCAGTAGCCTATGGCAGGGCGTTTTTGATGTTGGTACTAAGGTTTTGGTCGTAGCCAATCCATTTGTTTTGTAATTTTCCTTGTGCATCGAACAAGTAATAGGTTGGCGTAGATAAGACCCGATATTTGGTATATGTCTTGCTGTATCGGCCTTCTGCACTCCAAAGGGTTGGCCAACTAATGCTGTTGTCGGTTACCAATTTTTGCCAGTCTTCTTTGTTTTTATCTACATAAAAGGTAACCACTTGCAATGCATTGTCTGCTTCTAGTGCTAACTTTTTTATCTCTGGCATGGCTTTTCTGCACCAACCGCAATTGGGTGTAGAAAATTCGAGCAAGGTATATTTTTTTGTATTCTGAAAAAAGCTACCAAATGAGAGGGTTTCTCCATTTCTATTCTCGCCCTGAAAATCGTAAAAAGCATCTCCAATCTTTAAAGCGTCGTTTTCTAAATAGGTTTCTAATACCGACACATATTTAGAGGTTTTAAATTGGTTATTTAGCTTGGCAAGCATACTGCGTATAAATTCTTCGGAATACTCGGTTTTGGTACTAACCAGTTCTCGTAACCCAAAATGCGAATTGATGTTTTCGGCTATAAATTTCTTGGAAAGTTGGCTAATTTCTTTATCTATTTTGGGTATCAGACCTGTTTTGGACCAATAGGCATCTTGCAAACTATCGTTCCATTTTCCTTGATTGCGCAGTGCAAACATCTTGTTTAATTTCTGATCTCTTTTTTCGTATAGTGGATCGAGTAATTTGGTGTAGGCTACACGTAAACCGTTGTAAGCCGAGCCAGTTACCACGGCATTTTTATAGAAATTGGTTTTCTTTCCTGTTAGTGTTATAGGTTCGTTTCCTATAAAAAAGGAAGTAAAACTTCTGTTTTTTCCGTCTTTGGAAAAAATGGTTACACTTACCGATGCTGGCGGACTCTCTAAAATGCCTTTGGCAGTAAAATTTCCGTTGGTAATGGTGGTACTATCCAGTACTTTCTGGGTGGCGTTCTCGGTAATGGTTACTTTGGCATTTTCCTCAAAACCCTGTAGGTTGGTGGTTATGGTAAATCCTTGTTCTTTTTGGGTACAGCCCATACTTATTGCTAGGCAAATGAGGTAATATATAAACT
>JAOXRU010000002.1 GCA_025800395.1 Flavobacteriaceae bacterium | reverse complement strand
CCATTAATATGGCAGATAGGATGTCTCGAAAAGGTATAGAACTCGATATTCCTTTCTTAGAGGAAAACCTAAATACAAAAATTGCACTTATTAGTGCACGAGAAGGTACTGGTATAGATGCTCTTAAAGAACTAATAGTTAACTATAAACAGCTTTCTAAAGAACCTTGTTTAGATACTGCTGCTATAGAACCTGCCTATTTCGAAGAGCTAAAAGCTGCCTTTCCCAAAGAAAACTTATATAAATTATGGGTTGCAATTACCGAGCAGCTTCAGGGTCCGGGTGTTCCAAAAGACCTAAATAAAGTAACCACTACCTTTAATACCAAATCTAAAGAAGCGGTGAAGCGTATGCAACATCGAGAAACGGTATTGCGGTATAAGTTTATAAACGAAAGTCTAAAGAAAGGTTTACATATACGCCCCGAAAATGCCAAAGGTTTTACAGCTAAACTAGATCGTATTCTTATTCATAGGGTTTGGGGATATCTCATTTTTGCTGCTATTCTATTGGTTATTTTTCAAGTAATTTACGATTGGAGTGGCATACCTATGGATTTTATAGATGCCCAGTTTGCCAATCTTAGCGAATGGTGTAAAAGTATACTGCCAGAAGGAATCTTGGCAGATTTGCTTACCGATGGCGTTATACCAGGTATAGGTGGCGTAGTTATTTTTATCCCGCAAATAGCCTTTTTGTTTTTGTTTATTGCAATATTAGAAGAGTCTGGCTATATGAGTCGCGTGGTGTTCCTTATGGATCGCGTAATGCGGCCTTTTGGACTAAGCGGGAAGAGTGTAGTCCCGCTAATGTCGGGTACTGCTTGTGCAATTCCGGCGGTAATGGCAGCAAGAAATATAGATAGCTGGAAAGAACGCCTTATAACTATTCTAGTGGTGCCATTTACAACTTGTTCGGCTCGATTGCCAGTTTATCTAATTATTATAGCCTTAATTATTCCCGAAGGTAATGTGATTGGTTTTAGCTATAAGGCACTTAGCCTTATGGGGCTCTATTTAATAGGGTTTGTTGCAGCACTACTATCGGCTTATATTCTAAAACAGTTTTGGAAACTTCCGTCTAAATCGTTTTTTATTATCGAATTGCCTACCTATAGGCCTCCGTTAGTTAAGAATGTGTTGTATACCGTACTCGAAAAAACAAAGAGTTTTGTGTTTGGAGCAGGAAAGATAATCCTTTCTATATCTATTATAATTTGGTTTTTAGCAAGTAATGGACCTGGAGAAGAATTTGCCAATGCAGAAGAATTGGTCGCTGCTGCCCAAACCGAAACCTTATCCGAAGCGGCACTAGATCAAAAGATTGCTTCGCATCGTTTAAGACATTCTTATATTGGTATTATGGGTAATGCCATCGAACCCACAATAAGACCCTTAGGTTACGACTGGAAAA
>JAOXRU010000661.1 GCA_025800395.1 Flavobacteriaceae bacterium | reverse complement strand
AGAACGGGGAGTGCGTTAAAATTGTATAGTATTTTTTTAGGCGCATTCAGAAAATAGCTCTTATTCTATGAATTTTGGTTGTTTGTGATGTGATTTACCTGTTCGGCTCTGTAGTTTTTGTTAGTTTTTTTTGGATCGTATATTTTTGGAGGTAAAAACATGCTTTTTTCTACCAACGGGATGCACGTTCCCCATGGGTGCGATTGATTTTTTTTTAAGCGATCTGCTGCAATTCGTTTTTTTGCATCCGCCTACCTATTTCCAAAGCGTTTGCTGTATGGATTCCAAAGAAGATCCACAGGATTTCCGTTGCTTTCTTTTTGGCCTTTATTTTTTTGAGATGGTAATGTTCTTTTTCCTTACCAAAACTGCCTTCCAACCTAGTGCCTTGGTTATTGCTGTTTTGAGTTTTTTCTCGTCCTGATAGTTTCTGGGAAGTTTTCCCTTGCGCTTAAAGTCTGTCTTTATATGGTGTTTGCTAACAAAAAGCCTGTTTTTGTTGGTAGCATAAATGGCATCTGCTCCAATGATTTTTAGTTTTCTATGGGTAAGGCTCTGTGCTTTGAAAACAGTAGATTGTAAACGAGTCCCCTCATTGAAAGCGTTGAAGCTCAGGTACTCTATAAAGTTGATGCCGTCTATCTGAAGCTTGTTTACCTTTGCGCCGAATTCCACTGGTTTCACCTCTTTACCCCTGACTATGGGACGCAAGTAGTCCTTGGAAATACTTACGATCCGGTCCTTTATCTTTTCGCCCGTCTTAAAATACCCGTCCTGTTGTTGATGCACCTTTTTTATGGTGGCTATTCTTCGGTAGTATCCAACGCTGAAAGTAATGGCGTTGTCCTTGCGCAGACTTGTTTCAAAGGCAATAAACTTCTTTAAGATTAATAGTAAGGCTCTGGTTAACGGTTTGCGCTTGGACTTGGTCTTTCGGCGCATCTTGCTAAAACCAATATAGCGCTTTTTCCATTTTGAATATTTGCTCCGGATCATTTTCACCCCCAATAGGCGACAGGTCTTCTTAAGCTGGCGGTACATCCAGTTTACCGCCTCCCAAAGTAATTTTTGGTTGCTGGGATAGCGCACCTCACTCTCATAACAGGTAGCATCCACCGTAACCTGGTCTGGGCTGTCGATAAAATCTTTCCAATGGGCATAGAGCGATCTCTCCAAACGGTCTATGTCCAATTTTCCAGCGAGCTCACATCGTATCTGGCGAACAATCTTATAGTTGGTGATCCGTTCGAACCCCAAGGACATATCACAAAAGAACTGGTAGTCTAGGTTCCCGTTGAGCTGCTCAATAAGCTTCTTGTCCGAACAACCTGCGTAATGCTTCAAGAACATTAAGGCAATACGTCCTTTTGGGCTAAAAAGCATGGTATTGCCCAATGGCTTTTCTTTGATGTTAAATTCACGAACCAAATCGTTCCAAGGAATACCTTGGTGGATTCTACCCAGTTCACTAGCTGAAAAACGTTCGAAAAAAAGGTCGTAATCTTCACTGAGGGGAAAAAAGAGAAAGACGACCCTGTAAGTCAGAAATTCTTTGTATATTCATGATCAACGATTTATAAAACCCCGTTTTTGAGCCCTTTTGCCCATTTTCGGGGTTTCTTGTTGCCTAAATATACGAATAAATATCTTATTTACAATGAATTAACTGTTTTATGAATGCGCCTTTTTAATTTTCTTAAGCTATACGTGTG
>JAOXRU010000651.1 GCA_025800395.1 Flavobacteriaceae bacterium | reverse complement strand
TATGATACTCGGTTATGGTATTATAGCCGTACCAACTGGTATCGTTTCGGCAGAAATAGCACATTTAGATAAAATAGATACCAATACCCAAGCATGTCCGCATTGTACTGCGGAAAACCATAAAGACGATAGTAAATTTTGCTATAAATGTGGTGGTGAATTATTATGAATACAACAAAACAACTATTTGCCATAGTAGGTCCAACTGCTATTGGTAAAACAAGCTTATCCATACTTTTGGCTAAACATTTTGAGTCTGAAATTTTCTCGGCAGATTCTAGACAGTTTTATAAAGAAATGGCTATAGGTACTGCTGTTCCCGAGCCAGAAGAGTTGGCTTTAGTGAAACACCATTTTATACAACACCGAAGTATACACCAAAACTATAGCGTTGGAGATTATGAACAAGAATGTATTGCACAACTAGATTCTTATTATCAAAAAAAAGATATTGGTATTTTGGTAGGCGGTAGTGGCATGTATGTAGATGCTGTAGTTAACGGGTTGGATGTTTTCCCCTATATTGCTCCCGAGATTCGTTTGGAATTGAATAACGAGTTTAAAACCAAAGGTATTCAGGTTTTGCAAGAAAGACTAAAAATTTTAGACCCTCAATACGCATCTCAAGTAGATCTACAAAATTCGCAACGTGTAATTCGCGCCTTAGAGATATGTATCGGAAGTGGTAAACCATTCTCCTCTTTTCTTAAAAAACACACAACAAAACGTGTTTTTTATACCAAATATATTGGATTGGATGCACCTAGAGAAATCATTTACAAACGCATCAATACTAGAGTAGACCAAATGATTGAAAATGGCCTGCTAGAAGAAGCTAAAACGTTATATCCACATCGCCATTTAAACGCCTTAAACACGGTTGGCTACAAGGAACTTTTTAAATTCTTAGATGGTTCTTGGGAGTTAGATTTTGCCATATCCGAAATTAAAAAAAACACTAGAAGGTTTGCCAAAAGACAATTAACTTGGTATCGCAAAAACCCCAATATCCATTGGGTGCCATATAATCGCGCTTTTGAAGATGCGATTAAGGTTTTAATCCATTTAAAATAACTTTATAATTTTTTTATATAATTCGGTGTTGGAATACACTCCTGTGAATTTTTCAGCTCCAGGTCCATAAGCAAAAATTGGTACCATTGTAGCCGTATGGTCTTGGGAACTAAAATGTCCGTTTATTTGGTGTTTTTCTAAAGAACCATCTAACAAAGTAAGACCACCAGTTTCGTGGTCTGCAGTTACCAACACTAGCGTATCTTCCTCTAGAAAGG
>JAOXRU010000649.1 GCA_025800395.1 Flavobacteriaceae bacterium | reverse complement strand
ACATAACAAAATAAACCTGACAAACCAACAAATTTGCAAGCATGCATGAATATGTGAATGTATCAACAGACTAGATTGCAGAGTCTCCTACCATATTTTGTTCAGTTTAAATTTCCGTTTGCAAATAGTTAATCAAATTTTCCCTTGGTGACGCTTGACCCTTCAGTAATTCCGACCTAAATCCTTCGCAACATGTTGGAGGCTTCCCCAATCCTACCATTTCTGCCGGGCGTTAGGTAAGATCTACACCCCCTAAAAGCACGGGAGGCCAACCCCCGCTTCAACCACTACCTGGCAGTTCCAATTAGGTGCAAGAAGTGCAAACAGTTCTGAATGATTCTATATCATTTTTAATTTATGATGTATTATTGAGAAAAAAGGTCTCAAGTATTCTGATGAATCAGCCTTTAGAAATCCTATCGTATATATGTATGTATATGTAACACTGTGGGCCTTTGGGTGTCGGCGAAAATTTTTTTCTATATCTCTATTGATGGATGGGGTTTGTTTGGTGGAGGACAAGAAGAGGCACAAAGCAGCAACGATAGCAACGCAACGCCGCAACGCCAAAAGGGCAACGCAAAATATCTGGTTTCAACATGGGTGGCGCGCGCCTTCCTTAGTTGTCCCATATTCTTCTGGATGTTTCCTATGTTGTCCCCACAGTGTTTTTCTTAATAAGTTGCCCCATATTCTTCTTTACTACTATGTTTTAGCACTCCTCTTGCTGCATTGAAAGTAAAGTACGTGTTGTGTGCGTGTGTGTGTGTGGATGCGTGTCTAGCATTCCAAATCTGACTCCAACAAATTACCTTGAATGACTGATAAAAAAATAGATGCAGCTTGTGTCGGTTTTGCTCCTTTTGTGCGAGTTGGTTTGCTGGTGTGGTCCAGGGTCCAGTTTTGAAAAAGAAGAGCAAAACAGGTGAAGGAATGATGAAACGAGGGAGGTACAGGGCTATTCTATTCATAAGATTTGCACCTTGGGGAAAACGGGGCGGGACGGCCCAAAAATACAAGTCTTGCGTCAACATGCAGCTGCCTGACAGACAAATAAATAGCTTAGGGGAGTTCCCAAACACAGCGGAGTAGTGAAGAGTGGCATCCAGCAGTGCTGTTTTGGTAGTAAACAAGTTGAGGCAAGAAGTGGGAAGAAACATAGACCCATTCCTGACATTTGTTTGCTGTTTTTTGGCGGGACCGTGACAGTAGGGGTGATGTTTGTGCACAGTAGGGGTGATGCCTGACTTCCATGACTTCAAAGCCTGACTTTCTGTCATCGTATTCCAACTTTGGGTCACAATCACTGCGACGTAGTTCGAGCAAAAGCTTGGGCCTGTATAGGCCTAAAAAAGTTGGGCCTAATAACAGTTACTCTTGCCCTTCTGCTTTTTCTCTTGCCTTTGTTTTTTTTGCCGGGCCTACATCCAGCCAAAGTTCTACAACCTCCGCCTTTGGTGTCTTCAAGGTGCGGTGGTGTGGTGAATTTTTGGTTTCCATATTGGTTCAAATAATTTACTGTGATGGTGATATCAATTCATGATCTAGCAAATTGGAACTTCTACAATTACATGCTTTATGGCGCCGGGACCCGGCGCCCGGAATGGCGCCGGGTCCCGGCACCATACCCCACGAATCTTCTTAGTCTATTTTTAGTCTATTTAGTCTCTTTTAATCTGTCATCCTAAAATAGTATAATTAGTGTATTTTCAGAAAAATAAGAATTAAACTATCTTAGTTTAATCATGTTTGCAAGGGCTTATCCTATTTCACAAAATAGTCTAAAAAGTGCTTAGTATATTTTTCTGCATACAATGTTATATCTATTATTTGTTTTTAAATGTATTCAAAAAAACCCAAGGCTCAGTTTAGTCTAATAATAAGCAAACTATCTCTTAGTCTAATTCAAGCAATATTATATATACAGTAGTTTAATGGATTAAAGTAATAGTTTAATAATTAAAGTATCAATTATCTCAAAATTTAGATAAACAATATCTCAATGTCAAAAAAAATATGCATCGCTTAGATGTTCCCAACATTTTCTTCATTTTTTAATCAAGAGAAAACTTTCAAATTAACAAGTAAATTCAAAAATATGTATATATGTAAATATATCTATATGTTTTTTCTGCTTAACTTTTCCTATCTTTGTGATGTTGGCGTCGACCCACCTGACATGGAAGCACTGCTGGGCTGGCGTTTGCGTTTTTTTGACGGGTATCCTCTTCATGGGGATAAGTCTGTTTAGTACTTTTGAAGCAAAATAAAGTAATAAACTACTTTAGTCTACTTCATGTTTGCAAAGGTTTATTTCCTATTTCACAAATTAAACTCGTGCACGAAGTGCAAATCCTTTTTACCTTAAAATACATCCCATATCATCCCATATATCTCGAGACATTTGTCTTTCAAATGTATACAAAATCATTTTCCAATATTATCTTGTAATTTTTCAATAACATTTTTTCTGATGGAGAATATTTTTTGATGCACCAATTATATTAGTCATGATGCAAATGGGAAGCGTAACAAACCCTTTGGGGTGTAGAAACTTTGCTTGCAAGCATCCGTTGTAAAATATGTTCTTCTTGTTGGCCTGCCCATTGTATTTTGTTTCGTTCAGTGAATTGTCCAAACTACACGCAGTGTTTGTATATTGCTGCTCGCAGTTGCATTGAAATTCTCAGGAGCTCTCAAAAATCCAAACTGAACAAAACATCAATATTGTGTCATTTTGGATTGAAGTAATTGGACTGACTTTTTTGCTTTGGCATTTGCACAATAGCCGGAATACCGCAGAGAAAGTAGAAGGATACAAACAAAAGTTCCAAGACGTTGTCACATGCATTTCAACAGTTTCATGTTCATGCATCTCAAAATTTCCTGCTTAAATATTAAACATCTTCATTTTTTCCAACTCAAGGATTTGAGATCAAGATCGCACAGTTTTAGTAGTGAAGGGTTTAAGATTTTCATCTCAAAGTTTTCAACTCAAGGAATTGAGTTGTTCCTCTCATTTTGTCCTACTAAGGATTTGAAATTGAGATCTCAAATTTTCCTAATTAAAGATTTGATTTTAAAATCTCAGATTTTCCTACTTAGGAATTTGAAATCTTCATATATTTCTTGTCAACCCAAGGATTGGCGATCAAAATCGCACATTTTACCGCGGAAGGGTTTGAGATGTTCATCTCAAGTTTTCCTACTGAAAAAGTTGAGATGAAGTTCTCACTTTTTCCTACTTGAGGATTATATTATATTTTAAAATCTCATTTTTTCTACTTAATGGTTTGAAATCTTCGTCTATTGGACCTATTGGATTTGAGATCAAGATCGCATACCACTGAATGACTTGAA
>JAOXRU010000615.1 GCA_025800395.1 Flavobacteriaceae bacterium | reverse complement strand
TGGGTACGCTTTTGTCCATAGTCCATTGTCGATGGTCGATAGTGCAATGGTGTTTCCTTAAGGATTGTAGATTGCAAAAAAAATAGATAAAGAGTTAGCTTTATGGAAAAATTCTGACACAATCCCAAAAGCCACTACTTTATCTATGGAACCAAAGTTACAAATAATAAAGAATTTACAAGCTTATTTGCAGGAATGTATTTCTGAAAAGCGCTATATCATGTCTTCTGGGATGTTTTCACGTCAAGCGACCTTAGCTTATAAAGAAGTGGCTTTGTTTCTACTTAGCTTACCTAAGTTAAGCTTGGCAATCTCTTTGGATATTTTTTTAGAGAACCATTTTGGGTCAAAAGCTCCTATTATGAGCAAAAGTAGTATGAGCAAAGCTCGTTATAAGCTGAGTCACAAACTTTTTATGGATTGGAACCAACAACTGTGTACTGACACATATGATTATATGCCTCAAAAAACTTGGAAAGGACACTTATTATATGGGATTGATGGAAGTACTGGTTCTATTCCTGATTGTGCTGCTACCCGCCGTGTATTTGGTTTACGAACCAACCAACATGGGCAAGGTACCTTGGCTCGTTTTTTAGTTTGCTATGATGTACTCAACCATTATTGTGTACGCTCTGCTGTGGTAGCTTATACTACTAGTGAACGAGCGGTTGCTTATAAATGGGCTCAACGCCTAGATCCCTCTGGGATATATATATATGATAGAGGTTTTGCAAGTTTCACCCATTTTTGGTTGTTAAATCGTTATAATAAATCATTTGTAATCCGCTGTAAACTAGGCTTTAACAAAGAAGTAAAAGCTTTTGTAGAGAGTGATCTTCAAAGTAGTGTAATAGAGCTATCAGCCAATCATAAAGCACAAAAACAATTACGGGAAATGGGCATAAATGCCAGTAAATCTACCTCTGTTACCGTAAGATTAGTGAAAGTAAAATTGGATGATGGCTCTATAGAGGTACTTGTGACCAACTTATTGGACAGTAATAAATACCCTAATGATTGTTTTAAAGAGCTCTATTTTAAACGCTGGGGAGTAGAAGTGTTTTTTGATAAATTTAAGAACCAAATGGATGTAGAGATTTTTTCTGGTAGAAAACCCGAAGCAATCAAACAAGAGTTCTATGCTTCGGTGTTCATCTATAATCTACAATCTTTGTTAATAGCTAGTTGTGAAGCTGCTCTGGAAAATAAAAACATTGATAAAACTCAACCACACCAGATTAACCGAAACGTGAGCTTTGGGTTAATTAAGGTGAAGATTTTGCAGATTTTCCTACTACCTGATGTAAGTCAAGTGCTGGAAAATTTACAAAGGAAATTCCTTAAAAATACCCTTCCAATTGTTCCTAATAGGCATAATCCCAGAGACAAGAGCAAAAAAAGGCAAAGGGATAGGTTTAGACAAAATACGAACTTTGCTAGGGCTTCTTAAGGAAACACCATTGGTCGATAGCCTAATGCTGTTTAGCGCAGGCGCAGAGCTCTCTTTGGTCGGTTCCTTAGTGGATATTTCACAAAATACGTCAGCCACTATCGACCATCGACTGTGGACTATGGACAAGGTGCGCCAACTACTTTCAGCCAAATAAGGCTTAAGGAAACAGCATTGGGCTGTCGACCGTCGACTGAATGCTATGGGCTATTTAAGACACTGCCAACACTTCTGTTTCTAACTGCATTGCCTTGGGGAACAAAATATCGTTTTCTATCTTGGCGTGAATCTTCAGCTCTCCTTCAAACGACTTCAATGCATCTAAAATCACCTTGGCGTGTAGGTCTTCCGACGAT
>JAOXRU010000539.1 GCA_025800395.1 Flavobacteriaceae bacterium | reverse complement strand
GGCAGCATGTTTATCTGCCCCCAGGGTTAGGTGAATCTCACTGTCTCCCTCCATTTTTACACCAAAGCCCCCTTCTTCTTTTCGTTTTTCTATCTTTTGTCTTACTTCATTTTTTTTATAGCTTTTCCCGTCTTTCACCTTACTTCTAAGTTTTATTCCAAATTCCATTAGAATGGTTCCTTTCAACCTTCCTTGTATGGCCATATTGGCATCTACAACACGGTTGTTTGTTACATCCCAAGTAATGGTGGCTGGGGTGGTTTTGCCATCTGTAGAATCGGCTCCAACCAGCAGTATGGAAGATTCAAATGTTAAATCTATTTTATAGTCTAGTGCTACAGCGCCACCGCTAAACAGGTCTGCTGCAAAACTGATGATATCTAAGGCATCAATAATCACTCCCCAAGGTTTAAACTTAGAACCCAACGCCAATAGATCTAGTTTAATTTGTGCCCCTATAATGGGGTTCATTAGCAATTTACCGTTTAGGGTGTAGGTAAGTATTCCGTTCTGTGCTTGGTTATAGCCAATACCTATTCCTACCGCTATGGAGGGCGGTAGCAGTTCAAAAGACATAGGATTGGCATTAAAACGATTTTTGAGTTTGTTCCAGCCACCGGCTTTTTTCTTCTTTACAGAGGCTGCTATCTCTTTCGCATCAGACACGCCAAAACTATCGTCTATAAAATCGTAAATCCAAAGAAGTGGCGATAATTGTCCTCTAAATTTATGTTCGAATAATTTCGTTATTTGTAATTTGTCTTGGCCGTCTACTTCACAGTTAACACCTAACTTAAACTTCCATTCTCTTTTGAGGTGTCTCCCTAAGATATTTGTTATTTCTTTGTCTATTATCTCTTTTCTTCTTCTACTGTTTGAGGTTGTTTGCAAGGGCCTTCCAAAGGCATCTTTTCCTTCATGATAACTGGCATAGTAGTCTTTTAAACTATCCGAGGATTTGTAGTATAAAGCTTGGTCGGAATTAAAATAAAAATTAAACTCAAACCCTATCTTCGGGTATACAGCTAGGCGTATATCCTTGGCATACGCA
>JAOXRU010000067.1 GCA_025800395.1 Flavobacteriaceae bacterium | reverse complement strand
ATCTATAGAAAGCCTTATAAACAGCAATCTTTGTCCCAAAAAGCCTTGAATTAAGGGGTTAACCTGCGCCTTTTTAATCCAAATCTCACTATTTATAAGGCTTCTGTGAAGATAATTTATATCGAACTCACGTTAGTTATTAATTGGTGCTTATCTCTTATATGGTTAAGCGCATTTTTGCTAAATATATAATAAATTTTAGTTATGTCGCAAATGGTTGGCCTTGCAATTAAATTTTGTAACCAAAGCCTTATTATCTCTATATTGGTAGCATGAAAACTTTATTGGAAGCTATTTCTAATTGTACCCTATGCGAAGATTTACCTTTTGGACCAAGACCGGTAGTTACTGGCAGCGCTACTAGCAAAATAGCGATTATTGGGCAGGCTCCTGGGCGGGTGGTACACGAAAGCGGTGTACCTTGGGACGATAAAAGCGGCGAAAACCTTAGAAACTGGATGGGTATAGATAAAGCCCTATTTTATGATACCACACAAATTACTATAGTTCCAATGGGATTTTGTTATCCAGGAACAGGGAAAACAGGTGATTTACCACCTTCTAAAATTTGTGCGCCCCAATGGCACCAAAAGCTATGGAATCATATGCCCAATATACAACTTACTTTATTGATTGGTGCTTATGCCCAAAAGTACTATTTACCAAAAGGCAAGCACAAAACCCTTACCAATAAAGTAATGCATTTTGAAGAATTTCTACCCTCCTACTTTGTGTTGCCACATCCTTCGCCAAGAAATAATATATGGCAAGCCAAAAACAAATGGTTTAAAAATGCTGTAGTGCCAGCTTTACAGGAAAGAATAGATTTGTTGCTAAGGCATTAATGCTATTTTTATTGCTGTTTTGCATGAGGGATGGCAGTGGTAGCTTTTTGCCCTAGACACCTAGCTGCACTTGGCCGAGGAGGCGGACGACAGGGAGCCACCGCAGGCTTATACCATTTCTGGCTTAAAATTACCCTGATAAATCACCTATTTTTAAAAACCAGAAATGGTATTTGTAAAGCTGGTGTATAGGGCAAAAACTACAAACGTACAGCCCGACCCTCCGCAGCTTTGGCGAAGGAGGGGCATGCCAGTAGTAGCATTATGATAAAATAAACGCGCTTATTTCTTCACTATTTTAAATATCCCTTCCTGCTCTATTGCTACGTACACATAACCATCTGGGGCTTGCACCACATTGCGCAAACGTCCTTTGTGTTCGAATAACTTTTGGCGGGCAATTACCTGGTTGTCTTTTATAATCAATCGTTCTAAATATTTAAAAGCCAGGGAGCCTACTAGCAAATCGTTCTTCCAATCGGGATATTTGGAAGAACTTACAAAGGTCATGCCACTGGGTGCTATGGAAGGGGTCCAATAAAACAAGGGTTGTTCCATACCTGGCATACTTACATGCTCGGTAATAATAGTGCCACTATAATTGATACCATAGGTGATTCTGGGCCATCCATAGTTCTTTCCTTTTTTGATAATATTGATTTCGTCTCCGCCTCTTGGTCCGTGTTCGTGACTCCAAATTTTACCAGTTTGCGGATGTAGGCACAAGCCTTGCGGATTGCGATGGCCATAGCTATAAATGGCGTCTTTGGTATCGGAATCATGTCGAAAGGGATTGTCTTCTGGGATACGACCATCGGCGTGCAATCGATATATCTTGCCCCCATCTTTGCTAAGATCTTGTGGATTTTTGTCTCTATCTCCCCTATCTCCTATACTAAAATAGAGGTAGCCTTTTTTGTCGAATAAGATACGTGATCCAAAATGATATGCTTTGGGACTATTGGGCATGGCTTTGTATAGCACTTCCTGATGACTGAGCTTCATATCTCTAAATTTTGCCCGCATTAGGGTGGTATTTACCCCTTTTTGTATAGATCCTTTGGATACGTAAGTAAAATATATCCATCGATTGCTTTTATAGTGCGGATGTAAAACGATATCCAACAAACCACCTTGCCCAATATTCTCTATTTTGGGCAATCCTTTTATTTCGGTCTTTTTACCATTTTTTATATGTAATAGTTTTCCTTTTTTTTCGGTAACCAGCATGGCGCCGTCGGGTAAAAATGCCATTCCCCAAGGTATTTCTATACCTGACACTACTTGCTGCAGTGCATACTTTGGTGTAGTGGGCGGCTGGGCCTTTATTTTGGATTCCTGCTGTTGGGCACAAGTAGAAAAAGTTGCTAAAATAAGAAAGACGAAAGAGAGATATTGTGGTTTCATGTTTAGTCTTGTTTGCCTATAAATATAAGAAAATCGAGATTTTGTTTCCAATATTAATTCAATTTATTAAACAAAACAATCTCTAGTAGACAAGTTCGGAGCTTTATAAGGTAAAGTTGCACATCGTTTGTATGTTTATAAGACTATAGCGCTATTTTCTCTACACCACCTCTGTCTGCCATGGTTATGTATATACAGCGAGATTTCGTAGGATCAAAACTGATATTGGTCGGCTTCTTGCCGGCAAGTGTATACTCCTTCAAAAATTCACCATTGGGACGCAGTACCACTACAGTGCCCTTACCATATCTGCTTACATATAAGTTGCCATTTGCATCGCAGCGCATGCCATCTAAGCCATAGTCTTCAAAATGGTGCCATAGTGTTTTGTCGGTTAGTCGGCCATTGGGCAGTATTTTGTATCGCCAGATATGGCGTTGCACAGATTCGTTTACATACAAATATTGGCCATCAGGACTTCCTTCTACTCCATTGGTAGTTCCCATATTGGTTTCCAATACCATGCAATTTCCTTGGCGCACCAACCACAGTTGTCCACTATTGTTTTTCCAATCCGGATCGCTACAATAGATATCGCCATTGGAAACTATGGTAAGATCGTTGGGTTGGTGCATAGACTGGTGACTAGCATATACTTCTATGGGGCTATCTGCACTAGGTTTTACCCAAATTATATGCTTGGTATAGTCTGCAATATACATTTTCCCTTCTTGGTCGAAGCGTATGCCATTGGCGATACTTCCATCGGGCAATCGGATATAAAGCTGTGCGCTACCGTCTGGGGCTATTTTTCCTATGGTACCTTCTTCTTTATAGTTTACCGCATAGAGGTTTCCAGTAGCATCTACGGCCGGACCTTCTATACCTGATGTAAATGATCCTATAGGACCAAAATCGCTGCTTTCTATAGTAGGTTTGCATTGCCACAGCCAGCAAATACAAAAAATCAACAGAAGGGAAACAGTTCGTGACATGGCAAAACATCTATATTTAATGTGTCCTAACATTTCTAGTTTAAAACTACCCAAATAAATAGCCCTTTTTTTCTTTTAAGGGCATTTTAAAATAGCTATGATATCATTGGTTTTTAATTGGTTTTCAATTGGTTTGCCAACATTTCCAAACCAGGCAGACATGCCAATTCTATATCATCTACTGCCATTTTTAGGGTTTGCAACAATTGCTGCAAATCTTTCTTTTCCTTATTGCTTATAGTATTGTTTTGCAACTGCTTTTGCAGCAGCAAGGCTGTCTTTGCCAAATTAGCAGAAAGCGGCAACAAGGGTTTTAGCATATTGGTGACTTCCAATTGCTGCATTCGCAAATTGTTTTCTTGCCATAGTTGCAAATACTGCAATAGCTTTTGCTTATCCGTATCTTTTTTGGATTTCGAATATGCCTTTGCGGCAGTATTAAATCCTATAGCATCTATAGCATCTACATTGCAGGCATCTACAAAGCGTGCAAAGGGTGAGAAGGATTTGTATTCTATTCCGCCTTTGTTGCGGGTATAGGCTTTTAATGGTTCGCACACTTTGCTAAGGGTGATGAGCGATGTAATGTCTTGATATGCTGTTACATTTCGCAAAATCACATCTCTATTTCGAATATGGGTAATACCCAATTCCTCCAAATATTGGTTGTTGGGTTCTAGTCTATGACGCATATTTAAATAGTCATCTATTTCTTTTGCCGACCACAAGCGTTCGGCTATGGCAGCGGTACGTGGCCAAATTCGAGAATCTATCGTCTGTGGGGTCACCAATTCACTCCACATCGTAGCCTCTCCTCCCAAAATATTTTTCTTTTCTTCTTCACTCAGTACGCTATGTTTATCCCCCATAGGATCGTTTTGGTAATGCTTTTGCATACTGTGCATCAAATCGATATAATAGCCTTTGGAAAGTATGGTTTTGTAACCCGACTGCGCTGCTTTTTCCATGTTTTCTATGCCTCGCCAAGAATGAATGACGACATCTTTGGGCAAAGAAGGTACCATGATTTCATCCCAACCCATCATGATCTTGTTGTGATTTTGCAACATTTTCAATACTTTGAGATTGAAATAGGCTTGCATTTCATGATTGTCTTTGATGTTGTTTTTTTTCATAAAGCGTTGGATCTCTTTATTCTCATTCCAGTGTTTGCCTTCGTTTTCGTCCCCTCCTATATGGAAGTATTTATCGGGAAACAAGGGAACCAACTCATCAATTACATCTTTTAGGATTTCATAAGTAATCGGTTTTATAGGATTTAGAGTAGGATCAAAAATACCAGCAAATCGTTCTAGCGTATAGATGGTATCTTTACTTGCCATTTCTGGATAAGCAACGAGCCAAGAAGTAGCATGGCCTGGTATATCGATCTCTGGTACTACCCGAATTCCCAAATCCGATGCATAGGCCACTACTTCTCTTATTTGCTCTTGGGTATAATATTGCCCATCTGATGCTAATTCTCTAAATTTTGGCCTGGAATGTATATCTACTCTAAATCCTTGATCATCTGTCAAATGCCAGTGAAAGACATTCATTTTAAATGCTGCCATGGCATCCAAATTGCGTTTGAGCACTTGAACTGGATAAAAATGACGACTCACATCTATCATCAATCCCCGCCATGGAAAACGCGGGGCATCTTCTATTTGGTGGCTAGGGAAATAAAAGCGGTCTTCTTCTCGATGCAACAATTGCAGCAAGGTTTCGATACCGCGCACGATGCCAATATCGGTACTTGCTTCTAGTCGTATCTTTTGGCTGTTGATTTCCAAGGTATAGGATTCGTCTTCAAATAGCTCTAAGCGTCCTTGCCTATCGTAATTTATTTCCATTTGGGCATTTGGAAGTGTTGTTGCCAATTGGGCAAAGCCATTATCAATAAATATGCCCGTGCGCCCTGCCAATCTTCTCAAAAATTTGGTAGTTGCCAATTTTATGCGAGGAGACATCACCTGGTTTTGCAGTTGTATCGTAAAATTTTCATCTACATACAATCTGCCTTGATTTTTAGTCCTTACTTCTTGTGGCCAAGGAACCAAATTGAGAATGCCACTGTTGGATTGTGCATTGGCTGATCCAACCAGCAACAGCATGAGCTGAAGCTGGATAGACCAAAGGGGAAACTTCTTCTTGATATTGGTGTGCATCTTTTTAGAGATCCCCTGATAGGATCTCCTATATTTTTCTATACATTTCATCTTTTTCCTATTGCTCCTTGGTAGCTTGGTTTAAAAAAAAACATCTGCCCAATTATTTGAACTTGTTTTGTGCTGTACCATATGGTTTATCGATCAAAAATAATATCGTTTAAACGCTTCTATAGCCGCATAATCGGCCAATCCCAATTGGTTGTAATTTTGGGCATTTATACGATTGCGATCTTCTGCTCTTACCCAAAACTCTCTAGCATCGTCTCCTTGAAACATCACCCGATCTTTTTGGGATTGGTGATAAAATATCGCATGTCGTTTTCGCAGCACCTGATCGGGGCTCATAGGCACGGCCATATCTATCTCGTGTGTTTCCCACTCTTGCCAAGCGCCGCGATACAACCACACCCAACAGTCTTTCATAAACGGTAGACTTTTGATGTTTTGCAATACGGCAAATAAGGCATCGAGGCATACTTTGTGCGTACCATGGGGATCGTTGAGATCTCCAGCGGCATATATTTGATGCGGTCGTACTTTTAGAATAATATCTGTCATGATCTGCAAATCTTTGTCTGACAGATTGTTTTTCTTTACGGTGCCTGTTTCATAAAACGGCAAATCCAAGAAGTGTACTTGTGCATCGGGCAATCCCAGATATCTGGTAGCGGCAAAGGATTCTTTGCGTCTTATATCTGCTTTGATACGCAATACTTCTTTGGTATCCAATTGGTTGGTGCCTTTGTTTTTCAACAAGCCTACCACCTCTTGTAATTCTTTGTTGTCTGGGGAAAAGCTAAGGGCTACTTCTGCAAACTTCAATGCCTCTTGGTCGGATACGGCTATATTTCCCGAGGTTTGATACACCACATGTACTTGGTGTCCTTGTTCTACCAATCTATCGAAGGTCCCCCCCATAGAGATGACATCGTCGTCGGGATGTGGACTAAAAATAATGACCCTTTTTTGAGCAGGTGTTGCGCGCTCTGGTCTATTGCTATCGTCGGCCTTGGGTTTGCCTCCTGGCCAACCGCTAATGGTACGCTGTAGGCGATTGAACAATTGAATATTGAGATCGTAGGCATTTTGGTCGTGGGCCAAAAGCCCAGACATCCCATTGTTGTTGTAGTCTTTGTCTGTGAGTCGAAGCACGGATTTTTGGGTCTTCTTACACAGCCAAATGATAGCCTTTTGTTTTAGGGCTTCTGTCCATACACATGGTCCTACCAACCAAGGGGTTTTGTTTCGCGTAAGCTCAGAAGAGGCCGTATGGTCTAGCACAAAGGTGGTGTTGTGATGTTCTTGCAGATAGGTGGCTGGTACCTTGGCGGTGATATTTCCTTCTATGGTTTCTTTTACGATACTCGCCTTGTGTTCTCCCCAGGCCAATAGTACGATACGCTTGGCCTGATGTATACTAGAAATGCCCATAGTAATGGCGCGTTTGGGAACATTTTCGATTCCCTGAAAATCGTCTGCGGCATCTACTCTGGTAAGATGATCTAAGGTAATGCTACGGGTACCACTATTGCGATGCGAACCTGGTTCGTTAAATCCGATATGTCCTGTACGTCCTATTCCAAGCAATTGGAAATCCAATCCGCCTGCTTCTTTTATTTTCATATCATAATCGATGCAATACTGATGTACCTGCTCGGTATCTATGGTCCCATCGGGTATATGAATGTTCTCGGGCAATATATCGATATGATCAAACAAATGCTGGTGCATAAAGTAATGATAACTTTGAATGTTTTGTTTCTCCATAGGAAAATATTCATCCAAATTAAAGCTAATCACATTTGCAAAGCTAAGGTCTTCTTCTCGGTGCAAGCGCACCAATTCTTCGTACACCTTTATGGGAGACGAACCTGTGGCAAGTCCTAGTACACAGCTTTGGTTGTTTGCTGCTTTGCTGCGAATAAGGGCAGCCATTTCGGCAGCAACGGCTACCGAAGCCTCATGGGCGTGGGCAAATCTTATATTGTGAATTTTCTCGAAGCGTGTTTCTTCAAATTGGCCTGGTGGTTGGTATGCAATTTTGCTATTACTCATCATTTAGGGAATATATAATTTATTGTTTATTTTCATTTTTTGAGTCTCGCTTTTGGCAAAACAGACTGTCCTTCAACACCCTAAGACATATCCAGACAGTATACTGTTTTTATGAAGATAATTTACATAAAATTATCAAATTATTAGTTGCGATCCCACCAAATATTCGTATTCATTTCATCACCTCCCATATTGGATACAGCGGCATCGTAGTTGGCTTTGTTTAGGGTTTGTTCGGTGGTAGAATAGGGCAATCTTTTTGGTACTACCCCATTGTTGGGTGCACTTCTCCAGTAGTTGGTTCCATCGGTAATCGGATCTATGATATCGGTTCTTCTTACCAGGGCCCAACTTTCATATCCATTGGTAAGGCTAGCCAACCATCTTTGGTCCCATACTTGTTGGAGTTGTTGGTCTGCAGTTCCGCTGAGGCTTGCAATAGCTTCATCGGCCAAGAAGGTTCCCAGATCTGCTCCCCAAAAGGCAGCACTTGACTGTATCCCGCTCTGATAAAGGGTATTGGCATCTCCGGCAAAGCCTAGCAAGGCGGCCTCTGCTTGCAAGAAATAGGATTCGGCAGCGGTAAGCACCATTACCGGAACTTGATTTTCGATCTTGTCGAATGCCGTACCAATTATTTTTTCGCTTGGTTTGGACATATCTTCCCACACAGGCGCTACCCGTGCATTGATGTCCCCACCAGCATAACCACCATTTTCGGCTTCTGTGGCAATCTCCCCTAAGCGTGGATCGTTGTTGTCTCGCATCAGAGCGATATATCGTTCGCTCAGAATCCATTTACTACCTCTGCCGCCAAAGCCCCAATATACATCTTCAAATCCACCATCGAGATTGGCACTAGCCAAAGCACCTCTAGAGCGCAGCATGCTGGCTTGGTTGGTGTCATCTATAAGGGGATTGGCCAAGCAATCGTTTATCACCCCTTGGATATAATCGCTTTCTCCATCTGCGATAAACGCATCTCTACTACGTATAGCCATACGCAGTCGTAGGGTATTGGCAAATATTTTCCACTTTTGAGGATCTCCTGCATACACAAAGTCTCCTTCTGCTCCTGCTATAGCAGTGGTAGAAGAGCCGATGGCTTGCATCTGTGCTTTGAGGTCGTCTAGGATGCCTTTGTAAATAGCCTGCTGGCGATCATACGATGGTGGGGCTACTTCTAAGGAAGATCCTATAAGCTCGCTATAGGGTACATCTCCAAATATATCGGTCATTTTTTGATAGAAAAAAGACATGATGATCTTGGTCACTGCTTGTCCGTTGGTATCTTCCAACTTTTCGTATTCGCGGAGCATGTTTCTCAAATTGAGACTACTCTTTTTGTATGACTGATCAAATACTGCATTGGTCCAACCCGCATTGTTTTGGTACACATCAGATCCTGCCCACCAGCTTCCTGCTACATTGATGCTAAATTGGTTGGCAAAATTGGAACTGTATATCAGATTTCCTCGCCAAGTCACAAAGCGTGGTTCGGCAAAGGTAAAGTACTGCACCCCTCCCATGATACCTTGCAAACGCGCTTCGGCGGGTTTGTTTTTATTGATATTGGTCTCTTCAAAATCATCGGTACAGGCGCTTGCCATCACCAAGGTACATACAGCAATCCCTTTGGCAAACCAGCCTATAAAATTTGTCTTTGTAAGTATGGTTTTTATATTATTCATCATTATATATTTTAATTAAAAGGATACAGATAGTTTTAAACCATGACTAGAGGTTGCAGGTAAATCGAAAAATTCGATACCCTGTATAGCGGTATTAAATCCAACTTCCGGATCGAAATTCTCGGTGTTTTTGTGCAAGATGGCCAGGTTGCGTCCTATATACCCAATAGTTGCTTTTTGGATTCCCCATTTTTGCAACCATACGGCAGGCAAATTATAGCTCAGGCTCAACTGTCGTAGTTTTACAAAACTACCGTCGGTGACCCAATTTTCGGAGATTTGCCCCAAACGACCGTTGTACACTGCCGGATCGGCTCCTCTACTTGCTACGACTGGCTTTAGAGGTGCGGTAACTTCCACATCGTTTGGTACCAGTATTCCATTGCCTCCGCTATAGTATGCTCTTCCTTCTAGGGTGCTTTGGCCAGTACCTTGGGTAGCCAATGCTCTATCGGTAAAGGAGAACACATCGCCACCAGATTTGATATCGATCAAAAAGCCAAGGTTGAAGTTTTTGTAGGTGATGGAATTGCTAATCCCCATCAGAAAGTCGGGAGTTACATTACCGATCACTTTATTTTCGCCTACGATGGGCAATCCGTCTTCGTCATACTGCAATTGTCCGGCTTCGTTGCGTGCAAAACTGCTTCCTACCAAGTCGCCGTATAGCTCTCCTTCGGTGGCTACCAATTGGATCACATCGTTGAATTGGCGGGCCAAAATTACCGACGGCAAACCTTCTACCAATTCTTCTATACGGTTTTCGTTTTTGGTATAGTTTACAAATATATCCCAATTCCAATCCTTGGTTTTGAAAGGCGTACCCGACAATCCCAGTTCAAATCCTTTGTTGCTTACTAGTCCGGCATTGATCACCTTGCTTTCTGCACCCAAAGATGGTGGTAGAGAAATCTGTAAAATCTGATCGGAGGTCTCTTTGTTGTAGTAACTAAAATCTACGCCCAATCGGTTGTTGAAGAATTTGGCATCTAGACCAATCTCATATTCGGTAGACAATTCGGCCACCAAATCGGCATTGGGAATCACTACCCCACCAGCGGCACCATCTTCTGCTCCCCCTAGGAAGAACAAAGACAAATCGTTGTATGGTTCGGAGGATACGGTATATACTGCCATAGTCTGGTATGGCTGGGTAGCATTACCTGTTTTTGCCCAACTCGCACGCAGCTTTAGCATATTGATGGCATCGGATTGTAGGTCGAATATATCGTGTAGCAAAAAGCTGGTTCCTATAGAAGGATAGAAGAAGGATTGGTTTTGTTTTGGCAAAGTAGAACTCCAATCGTTTCTACCGGTAATTTCCACAAATATATTGTTGTTTATTCCAAATTGTACCGCACCGTATAGGGATTGGGATTTGGATTCGAAGAACTGGGAGCTTGCGGACTTGGTCGCATAGTTGTTGATCGAAAACAAATTGGGATCCAAATGGCCGTTGGCTTGTATGCGCGTAGATTCGGTGCTATTGTTAACTCCAGAATATCCTACTGTAGCATCGAGTTGGATTTTTTCGCTCAGGCTTTTTTTATAGCCCATTATAAGGTCGTAATTGGACACCACGGACTCTTGGTTTATCACCGTCATCCTACCAGTGGGTGCGATATCAAATGCACCAATAGGTCTATAGAGCTTTGCATTGTAATTGCTCTGATCTTGCGAATAACGTGCAGTTACATCCAGATTGTCTGTAATCTTATAATTGGCACTTAGCAAACCGGTAAACCTCTTTTTGGCATCCTCATTGAGGTGGGTATTGGTGGCATAGTACGGATTCATCGTAAAGGCACCACCACCTATATTGTTTGGTGTACCATCTGCTTTCTTATAGTTGGAAAGGTCGGCATTCGAAATATTTCTAGGTTTGAGTAAGAGGGCTCTTACCGTATTGGCCTGTCCGTCGGTAATATCTGCTCTATTGTCGGCATCGTTTTGCACATAGCTAATTTTGGCGTTTAGTCGCAAACGATCGGTGACATTGGCTTGGGTATTGAGCGATACCGTATTGCGCTTGTATTCGCTACCGTCCAATACTGGGCTGTTTAGCAAATTGGTATAAGACAAGCGATAGGTGTATTTGTCGGCACCACCAGAAATACCTATCGAATTGATAAGGGTAGAACCTGTGCGATAAAAATCTTTGAAGTCGCCACTCTGTGCGGCATAAGCAGCAGTACCCACACCATCAAAACGCTGGCGCTGCGAACCATCCAATGCTGGCCCCCAACTACCTGATCTGGTAATATCGTATACCAAGCTAGAGGTGGGTGCATCATAATATCCTTGCCCGTATTGGTTTTGGAACTTAGGCGCTATAGTTACATTATCTATAGTAGCAGAACTACTAACATCTATAGTCATTTTTCCCGATTGTCCTTTTTTGGTGGTAATCACAACTACCCCATTGGCACCACGGTATCCGTATAATGCAGTGGCATTACCCCCTTTTAGTATATTGACACTAGAGACATCGTCTGGATTGATGTCGGCCAATGCATTTCCATAATCGATACCACCAGAGAAGCCACCTTGTCCTAGGCTGCCATTGTCTAGTATCACGCCGTCTACAACGATGAGGGGTTGGTTTTGTCCGGCTACCAAAGAAGATATACCGCGAATCGTAATGGAGGAAGAGCCTCCTACCCCACTACCATTTTGGTTGATCTGTACCCCAGTTACCCTACCCGATATGGTACTCGATATATCGGTATTTCGCACTTGGCTCATGTCTTCGCCTTTTATGGTCTGTATAGAATACCCCAATTTTTTGGCCTCCTTGCGGATACCTAGTGCGGTAACTACTACTTCGTTGAGGCTTTCTACCGAAGGCGACAATTGCACATCTATGGTATTTGCACCAGCTACCGCAATGGTTTTGGTTGCAAATCCCAAATAAGAAAACTCCAATATAGCCCCATTGGCTACATCGATACTGTACTTGCCGTCAAAATCGGTTTGGGTGCCTTTGGTCGTACCTTGTACCACCACACTTACTCCAAAAAGCGGACTTCCATCCTCTGTGGAAGTTACAGTACCTGAAATCGTTTGTGTTTGTGCAGCAGCTAGCTGAGAGAAAAATACACTACAGACAAACATCGTTAGCATCAATATTCTTTTCATATTACTTCAGGAATATAATTAGTTAATTTGAATTGTTTATCAATGTATAATAGCAAATGTATTTTTTGAAATTTTATATACCAACAACTTCAAATCGGGAACGAATAACATCAAAATGCCTATAAAAAGAAAGGAAAGGTAATAAACCGTCGAAAGATCGGATATTTTTATATATTGGGAACATATATTTTATCATTAACTGTATTTGGCTGCGCTATTTGAAAATATCAATACCCATATAAAAAGAAGATACCATGTGGTGTTTTGGATGGCCTATTTTCTTTTTAATGTAGTACGCTGGGGGAGCTATTTCAACGATTATTGGTATTCGTTGAAGTCCAATATGGTGGAGTTTCCACTACATCTTATCATTGTGTACTTCAATATTTATTTTCTATACCCTCGTTTTCTGCTCAAGAAGCGCTATGGGCGTTTTTTTGTATGGTTTAGTCTGGCGCTACTCGCCCATTATATCATTCGAACTGGATTGAACTACCTCTTGGTTACCGAAAATATTTGGCCAGAGGCAGAAGGCCATCAACAGGCATTTACCTTCAACCATATCGTGGCAGTGAGCATAGGCGAGATCTATGTGATTGCCTTGGTATCTACCATCAAACTCACCTTTGATTGGATACTAGAAAAGCGCCGCAATCATGAGTTGCAACAAGAACAACTAAAAACCGAATTGCGTTTTTTAAAATCGCAAATACAGCCGCACTTTTTTTTTAATACGCTCAACAATCTCTATGCATTGAGTATACAAAAATCGGATGCTGCACCCGAAATGATACTAAAATTGTCGGAAATCATGCAGTATGTGCTGTACGATGCCCGCCAACCAGCTATTGCTTTGCGCAAAGAAATTAATTATATTCACAGTTATTTAGAGCTGGAAAAACTGCGGTATGGCGATCGTATCTTATCCAATCTGGAAATTGCTGGGGATATAGACGACATCATGGTGCCGCCATTATTGTTTTTGCCTTTTATAGAAAACTGCTTTAAACATGGTACCAAAAACATGGCTGCTACCAAGGTATTTATTTGCTTTGAGAAAACAGAAAAAAACTTGTGTTTTGAAGTACGCAACAATTTTGACCATCAACACCAAGTATCTATATCGCATGGGATCGGTATCGAAAATGTAAAACGAAGATTGAATTTGTTGTACCCCAATAATTTTGTTTTAAAAACAACTATAGACAGAGGAGAGTATATTGTAACACTAAAGCTACCACTAGCATGAATATTAACTGTGTAATCATAGACGACGAAATTTTGGCCATACAGATTATAGAAAAATATCTGGAGGAATTTCAAAATATAGAAATCCTGGGTAGTTTTACCAATCCGATAGATGCCTTACAAACGCTAGAAGAAAAGAAGGTAGATGTCATTTTTATGGATATCAATATGTCTAAGATGAACGGACTAGAGTTTTTGCGAAGCATGGAAAACTACCCCCATATTATTATCACTACTGCATATAGAGAATATGCTGTGGAAAGCTACGATCTGGATGTACTCGATTATCTGGTAAAACCCATTCCCTTCCATCGATTTCTAAAAAGCATCAACAAACTGATACAACGACTGCAGCTAGAGCAAGGCCATACCCAAGAGCAGGTAGAAAACAAGAATTCTTACTTTTTTGTAAAAGTGGAAAAAAAACTGGTGAAAATTAGATTCGAAGACATTCTCTATATAGAAAGCCTCAAAGATTATATCAAAATGTTTACCACTACAGGTGATTTTTTGGTTCACAAAAGTTTGACCGGTATTACAGAAGAATTGCCAAGCCAATATTTTTTGCGCTTGCATCGCTGCTACACAGTTGCTATAGACAAAATCGCTTCGGTAGAAGGCAATACGGTAGAAATTGGGAGCAAACGTATCCCTATAGGTAGAAAATATATCAACCATGCTAAAGGCATTATACTGAAAAATTTGAGCGTGTAAAAAACAAAGCCAACTACTGCTGGCCGCTGCGGTATGGACTAATATGGGTTTTGTACCAATCGAATATTGATACGCTTTTTTCTCCCCTCGCCTTGCCCGTGGAATCTCGTTAAACTACCACTCACTACAAAAAATGGGATGCCAGCATAGGCAAGTTTATCGTCTGGTCCATTAGAAGATTTGGATTCCCATTATACCCGAATGCTATCAGAACTTCGTCATGAGGGCTAAAAAGGATGCTAAACCATCTAAACCAATGTCGTGATTTGAATTTCACAAGACAAGATATTGGGCATTGATGCGGGTTCTATTATCCGATTACTGTATTAAAACGCCCTAGCTTGTCGGATAGAAGAATGCGCTTGCAATTGTATATTGCCCAGCAATGGCTTGTGATATGACTATGGTATATGGTTGAAATGTGTAGCCACAAACTTACAACCCTAGTCCTATATCGCATCAAATATGCCCTAAACCTTTGACATTTGTATAACTGGATGCTTGCAACTATAGTCTCCACCAAATACATAGGCGGATAAAATAATTGCAAACATGCTTTCCACTACATAGAATTGCCGATTGTTTTCCTTGAATTTTTTAAAATTCTACAGGACAAAATGCATACTTTTGGAAAATATGTAAGTTTTTACCTACATAATATTAATGTTCACAACATTTAATTTTTTATTATGGATATAGCTTATTGCTTTGATGGCAGTTAATTTTAATTTTAAAATAATGTCTTATGAAAAATAATACTTCAGTTACCCTAGGAGTACGATTGGAAAAAGCGCGCATCATGGATACTACGGTGAGCTCCCTAAAACAATTTGAAAAAAACGAAGCCGAGGCCATTGCAGACATGCGCGCACAATATGTTCTCTGCCAACAATTGCTGGAGCAACAAAGTGTACTAAACACCTCCAAGCTGCATTCGGTAGCCCTTCGCAAAGATGGTTTTACCTATTCGGATGAAGAAAATATGATGTATTTGCTCACAGATATTAGCAATTACCTCAGAGGGAAACGTACCATTTCCAAAATTTCAAAAAAGGAAGTCTATAAGATTATTCGTAAAATAAGAGGGACAAAAACCAAAAAGAAAAACCATACTCCCAAAAATGATATTTCCACTTTGGGTGCCATGGCCTCCAATACCGATGATGGCTATGTGAAGAACAAAACACTGGGCTATGGCAATAAGTTGGCCAATTTTAAAAGAATTTTGGTGATACTGGCTAGTTTTGGTCCTGTTTACAAACCAGGGAACAAAAAAATACAAATAGAAAAATTGCAGTCTTTCCATAATCGACTAGAAAAACAAAATCGCACCGTAGTGATTTCTAAAAAGGATTTTAAAGAGATCGAAAACCAATCGATTGTACAGGGGCAACTGTTGATGGCCTATTGTAGCGACCTCAAATACCTGCTTCGCTCAGAAACCCGAAACAATCCGCTAGCCTTTGACCCAGTGAAGAGCATCCGGTTTGTGTAGAGACGAACGGCCGTTCGTCTCCACAGAGCCGTTCGTCTCCACAGGGCCGTTCGTCTCCACAGGGCCGTTCGTCTCCACAGGGTAAATTTTCAAAAACCCCAAAATCCATATCCACATTTATGGCTGGATTTAAATCGGCCGTAAATACCAAAATTGATGATTATATAGATCACCAGCAATTAATTCTTCCAAAATACAATCGGAAAAATCCTTTTTTTCAATCCAATTATCACGACCATATCATACGAAACGACACATCGTTTCAAAATATTTATCAATATATCATAGATAATCCTTCCAATTGGTCAGACGATAGTTTTCATCAATAAAATCCGCCATTCGTCTCCACAGGTAGGTGCACCCATAAAATAATGAAAAAATTCAAAGAAAAATACCGCATAGAATCCAACCGATTGAAGGGCTGGGATTATTCCAATGACGGTTTATATTTTATCGCGATTGTCACCCAAAACAGGGTATGCAATTTAGGGCATATTAAAAATAATATATTGATTAAATCCGATTTTGGCAAAATCGTTGATCAAGAATGGCATGAATCATTTCCTATCCGAAAGGAATTAAATTTGATTGTATATACCATGATGCCAAACCATATTCAAGCCATTGTGGAAATATAAATTATTATATTAATTCCCGCATCCGCTCCGCCGCTACCTCAGCGGTGATATCGCGCTGGGGCATGCCAAACATTTCGTAACCCACCATAAATTTCTTCACGCTGGCGGATCGCAACAATGGGGGATAAAAACTCATATGCCAATGCCAACATAGGGCCTTCTCGGTCTTTGGACTCTGGTGTATCCCAGCTGAGTACGGAAAACTGCAACCAAATATCTTGTCGTACATCTTGGTAGTCTTGGAAAGGGCTTCTACAAAGTCCTCCCGATGGGCGCTATTCATTTCCATGATATGGCCTTGTTGTTTTTTGGGCAAAATCATGACTTCAAAGGGCCAAACTGCCCAAAACGGTATCAATACCAACATCGTTTTGTTTTCGAATAATATTCGTTGCCCTGCTTCCAACTCTTCCTCCACATAATCCTCCAGTAGACTCACCCCATGCTTCATGAAATGCGCCCACTGCTGGTTTTGTTTTTTGATTACCTCATTGGGTAAACGCTGTTGTGCCCATATCTGACCATGCGGATGGGGATTGCTGCATCCCATCACGGCTCCTTTATTCTCAAATATCTGCACATAATGTATGGCTTCTTCGGCCATGAGCAATTCGTATTGTTGCTGCCATATTGCTACTACTGCTAGTAATTCCTCGATATCCAAATCTGCCATAGACTTGCTATGGTCTGGACTATAGCAAATCACCTTGCATCGCCCCATTTCACTTTCGTATTGCAACAAGCCATGGCGATTGTCAAAAGTAGGTACTTCCATTTGCAAAGCGGCAAAATCGTTTTCAAAAACATATACCCCTTTGTAATTGGGGTTGGTCTTCCCGCCTGCTCTAGTATTGCCTGGGCATAGATAGCAATCGGGATCAAAACTCGAACGTACTTCTGGCAATGCTTCCTCTTCTTGTCCTTGCCATGGCCTCTTGGCGCGATGTGGCGACACCAATACCCATTCGCCAGTGAGTATATTGTATCGTCTGTGACTATAATCTTCTAAATGCATAATTTTTTTATTTTCCCAAAGTCATGCCTTTAGGATTTAATTTATTTCATCACCTCTCATAATTTTCTGGTTCCATCCCCTATTTTTACTGGATACATGGTACAATCCAAATTAAAACGATTTTGATATGCATGTTTCAGGCGATTACTAAAAGTAGCAACAGCATCTCGATGAACCAAACTGATGGTAGAGCCACCAAATCCTCCTCCCATCATTCTACTGCCCAATACCCCATCTATGGTCTTGGCCGTATCCACCAAAAAATCGATCTCCTCACAGCTGACTTCATACAGCACTTTTAGTCCCTGATGCGATGCATAGAGCAAGGTACCCAATAAGGGCCAATCTTTTGCTTCTATAGCAGAACGAGCAGCCAACACCCTTTGATTTTCTTCCAAAACAAAACGGGCTTTCTGATAATCTTCGGAATCCAATTGGGCTTTATAGGCTTGTAGATAATCGAGACTTGTATCGGAGAGAAATGCTACACCTATATGCGCCGCTACTCGCTCACAAGCTGCGCGCCTGTCGTTATATGATGACTCAGCCAAACTGTGCTTTACATGGCTATTGACTACTACCAATACATGCTCCTGCAAATCCATTTTTACCGTCTCTACCTCCATGGTTTTGCAATGGAGTAACAAGGCATGCTGGGCTACCCCAAACATACTGGCATACTGATCCATGATACCGCATTGCACCCCTACATACTCGTGCTCAGCTGCTTGGGCGATATATATCATCTCCTCTCTACTGAGCTGTAAGTCAAACAATTCGTTGAGCGAAAACACCAGTGCATTCTCTAGAGCCGCCGAAGAGGACATTCCACTACCCTGGGGCAAATTGCCTCCAAAACACATTTGAAAAGCCTGCAATTTGTGGCCAGTTTTGCGCAATTGAGCCACTACACCCAAAACATAATTTTGCCATTCCCCCTGGGGTGAAATCTGCAAATGATCGCAATGAAACTGCAAAACCTCCGATTCGTCCAAGGCCGTTATCTCACAATAAGGTGTATTGGACAATCCTATGGCCATGGCAATACCCAGATCTATAGCCGCCGGAAATACCAAGCCCATATTATAATCGGTATGCTCACCAATCAGGTTGATTCTACCAGGAGAAAACACCATCAGTGGCTCGCTGCTGTAGGTTTGTCTATAATGCCCTGCTACCGTATCCTCCAATGTCTTCTGTTCGTTTACCACCATAAAGCATAAATTGCAGCCAGCATTCCAATAATAAGAAGGCTAGCTATATTAAACATATTGCTTGTTTTAAAGAGATTCTTTTCTAGGGTAATAGCTTTGGCATCTGCTGTTTTGTTTTCTAGTGCCGAAATCGCAATTATCATTACCGAAAGTATCAAAAAGCTGAAGCCCATACGATCCATAAACGGTGTCTCTGGGGTAAATATCTTTAAGGCCGCAGATAGCGGTATCGAAACCACTACCACCCAAAAGGCAGCGTTTGCCGAGGTTCTTTTCCAAAACATCCCAAATAAAAATACCACTACCACACCCGGACTAATAAAGCCGGTGTATTCTTGTATATATTGAAATGCCTGATCCAATGCACCCAACATAGGCGCAACTATTATTCCGACAAGAAGACTCAATGCCGCCACTATCTTCCCCACATAAACCAGTTGCTTATCGCTAGCATCTTTATGGATTGGTTTATAAATATCCAATGTAAAAATAGTCGTTGTACTATTTACCATAGAACTCAAAGAAGACCCAATAGCCGCAATTAAAGCCGCAAATGCCAAGCCTTTAAACCCAGTAGTAACGTAGTTGTTTAGCACCCAAGGGTAAGCCTCATCAGGTTTGCCTATATCGGCACCTAAAACAAAGGCAGCTATCCCAGGGATCACAACTATCAAAGGTAAAAGAATCTTTAAAAAGGCTGCGAATACCGTTCCTTTTTGTGCTTCTTGAATATTCTTGGCCCCCAAAGCACGCTGAATAATGTATTGGTTGGTCCCCCAATAATACAAGTTTGCAATCCACATACCTCCTAGGAGCACACTCAAGCCTGGCAAGTTGTTGTATTCTGCATGGGCTTTGTCTAAAATCATATCAAATTTCTCTGGTGCTTTCTCCAATAGACTCACAAAACCGTCAAAAGCAGTGCCGCCTATGGCTTGCAATACTAGGTAAGAGGCCATTAATCCACCTAGAATGAGAATCACAACCTGAATCACATCGGTCCATACTACCGCCTTTAACCCGCCAAAAATAGAGAAGGTTGCTGCAAAAACTGCTAAGCCTATAATGCCATAGATGAGCGGTATCTCCATAATGTTCTCTAGGGCCAATCCGCCCAAATACAATACCGAAGTAATATTTACAAATACAAATAACAAGACCCAAAATACTGCCAAGCCCGAACGCACCCGTTTGTCAAAGCGCTGTTCCAAAAACTGGGGCATGGTATAGATGCCTTTTTGGATGAAAATAGGCAAGAAATATTTGGCTACTATCACCAAGGTTATAGCGGCCATTAGTTCGTATGAAGCAATTGCCATTCCCACTACATAGCCCGAACCACTCATGCCTATAAACTGCTCCGCAGATATATTGGATGCGATAAGCGAGCCACCAATGGCCCACCAAGGTAAAGACTTTCCCGCCAAGAAGTAATCTTCTGCTGCCTTTTGCTTGTCTTTAAAAGACAACCACAATCCTATACCCGCTATGGCTATAAGATATACTACAAAAATGCCGATGTCTGTTTGTGTAAATTGCATATTTAGTTGTTTAGTAGATTAGGTGTTATTCTAAATGTATACTTATATTTTTTATTGGCTTTAATAGTGTATTCATCATGTACCATACGTCCCCAGGAAGTATCGCCTCCTACACCCATTTGCATCAGATCTATATTCCATTGTAGCTGGTTGCCTATTTTTATATCTGCCCCATGTTTTTTGGTAACCGGTACCAAACCAGAAGCAGATTCTGTACCCTGATTGGCACCAAAATCTATCTCTTGCATAGGAAATGGCCACACACTGGTGTTTAACAATTGTTTCCCGCTAAGGGTTAGGCTTATTTTACTTGAAGTAAGTTTTGCCCAGCGCACATCCGATCTGTTTCCGGTTTCCTGCGGACGCGAATACACATGGAATAATTCCTTGGTATTTCCATTATAAATACCAGTTTTCTGACCAGTCTTCCTATCCCAATAGGATTCTTCTGGACCTTTTCCATACCATTGCATTTGGCTATAGGTATCTGGTAATTGCATATACATTCCTATACGCGGAATTAGCGGTAATTTGTCTTTATTGGACTGATATTGATAGGCTACTTCCAATACCCCAGTAGCACTGAATAAGTACGCTACTTTTACACTTGCCATATTGTTTGGGATATGGTAGTTTACCCCAAACTTCACTCCTGCCGCAACGGCTACTGGCGCTTCCACCAGCTGTGCTTTGTAATTGTAGGTTGCTTCCTGCCATTGCGTAGCCCATTGGTGCATGCCGTTTCCTAGATCGTTGTCTGTAGGAGGTCTCCAAAAATTGGGACGAATTGGATGCTTGGTAATCTCTTCTCCTGCATACTCCCAATGTTGTATCTCACCATCTTGCAAGCCCAATACCAATTTTACTTTATCATTAGATAATACCCAGCTGTTTTCTTCTTTGTTAATCTGAAGGCTCTCCTTGGCTACGGTTTTTCTCCATGGCTTGTTTGCAGCGAGCAAAACAAATTCATCCCAACCAATTTCATGATCTTCAAGCAATAAACCTTTTGCTTCTTTTTGTTTTAAAGCAGCTTGTAAAATTATTTCCCCAACCTCAGCTGTAGTAGCTTCCATCATTGGAACAGGAATTTCAATAGTTTCTTGTGCTTGCACCGCTATATCATCTATACGCATTTTGCGCTCCTCTTCCCCGTTTGCAAACCATTTTATTTCTATATACTTATCAGAAAAGTCAACAAAGAAATTTTTATTAGTAATGCGTAGCTTGCCATTTTTATACTGAAAATGAACCGGTTGGTATACTTTTTTTACCTCCGACAAATGCGGATGCGGATTTTGATAGGGATCTAGGAGTCCGTTGTTGAGAAAATTACCATCGGTAGGCAAATCCGGATGATAGTCGTGTCCATAGGCCAAATAAGGCTTGCCATTTTTGTCTTTGTATTCCAAACTCTGATCGATCCAATCCCATATATACCCTCCTTGCAAATTGTCGTAGGTTTCTATGATATCCCAATAATCTTGCAGATTTCCTACACTATTCCCCATGGCATGGGCGTATTCGATCATAATAGACGGCTTTTCAGAATCGGATTTACCATGTTTTATCAAATACTCCGGTTTTGGGTACATCGGACAATAGATATCGGTATAATCTTCTTTGCCAGCAGGCTCATATTGTACAATTCGGTTTTGTTCTTTATCCTTTAACCAGGCATAGGTGGTTTTAAAAACAGTACCTTCACCTGCTTCGTTTCCTAAAGACCATGAGTAAATAGATGGGTGATTTCTATCCCGGTAGTACATACGTTCTGTGCGCATCTGGTGTGCTGGCAACCAAGACAATTCGTTCCCAATCTGGGTGTTGGGATCTATCGCCAATGGATGACTCTCTATATTGGCCTCGTTTACCACATATAGCCCGTATTTGTCGCACAATTTCAACCAATACGGATCGTTTGGATAATGTGAAGAACGCACGGCATTGATATTGTTTTGTTTCATCAACATCATATCTTTTTCCATTTGCTCTTTAGACACCACATGACCAGTATGCGGATTGGTCTCGTGCCGGTCTACCCCTTTTATATACACCGGCTTGCCATTAATTAAAACTTGGGCATCTTTTATTTCCACACGTTTAAACCCAAAGGCTGTTTCTATAAATTGTGGTTTTACACGACTATTTTTTGGTTGTAATTCCAACTTATAAGTATACAAATTTGGTGCCTCTGCAGACCAAGAAGCTACTTGTTCTATCTCTTTTTGGAAGCTTACTTTATGTTCTGCTCCGGCTGCTATAGTAGGATTGGCGTCAAAACTAGCAATGCGCTTGTCTTTATAATAAACCCTTAAACGAACACTTACTTCTTGCGCTATTTTATGTTGGTTTATTATGAAACAATCGGTAGCCAAAATTCCATTGGTATAGGAATCGTCCAAGCCAGCATCAATCTCAAAATCCCTCACAAATACTTTGGGGCGGGTGTACAAATACACTTCGCGTTCGATACCACTCATACGCAACATATCCTGACTTTCTAAATAACTCGCATCGCTCCAACGAAACATTTGGATAGCAAAAAGGTTTTTACCAGGCTTTAGATAATTACTTACATCAAATTCCGCTGGCGTTTTACTCCCTTGACTGTAGCCTACATAATTTCCATTGATGTACAAATACATCGCAGATTTGGCACCAGCAAAATGCATAATCACCGATTCGCTCAAAAAATCTGCATCTAGCTCTACCCATTTTCTATAGGTTCCCACCGGATTATAGTCCATAGGTGCTTGTGGCCATTTGGTTGTAAAAGGATAGCGTTCGTCCAAATAAATTGGATTGCCATAGCCTTCCACCTCCCAATTGGCGGGCACAGGAATTTCTTTCCAATCCGTATCCTCAAAATCGGGATGATGAAAAGCCTTTGGTCGCTGCTTGGGATCCTTTACCCAATGAAATTTCCACTTACCATTTAGGGAATGGTAGCGTGCAGAAGCTTCTTTTTCTATAATATGCGCAGCTTCCTTTCCGAAGAATGTTGCATGTGGTGCCAGTTTATTCTCTTCAAATATCTGGTGATTGTAATGATAGTTTTGCATGAGAATTTCTGGTAAGGATTTCTTCTTACAAGAGATTCCTATTAAGACAAGGAGTATGATAAAGATATGTTTCTTCATTTTGAGGAACATTAATTATTATTTTTAATTAAAAGGCGCAAATCCTTTTTACTTTTACAACAAAAGAGCATGCATTTTTCACAGCAACATGGTATGCCCTTTTGTTGCAAAAATGGTTTAATATTTAGTCATTACATCTTCTGCCAGTACTTTTTTTAAATAGCGCAACACCCTATTGGCATGTTCTATAGAAAACACCATTGGAGGTTTCATTTTTATTACATTTTTGTCTGGTCCATCGGTACTCATCAGTACCCCAAAGTTCTTCATTCGATTGGCCAAATAATCTGTTTGTTTTGCTAAAGGATTTTTGTTGTTATCTACCAATTCAAAACCCAAGAACAAACCTTCTCCCCGCACATCACCGATAATAGGGAACTTCTCTGCTAAGTTTTTTAAACCAGCTTTGAGGTGATTACCAACTTCTAGGGCATTTTCTTGTAAGTTTTCTTTACGCACCGTTTGTAACACAGCGGTTCCTATAGCACAACTCACCGGATTACCCCCAAACGTATTGAAATACTCCATGCCGTTGGCAAATGCATCCGCTACCTCTTGGGTACAGGCAACAGCCGCTAAGGGGTGTCCGTTGCCCAACGGTTTTCCTATAGTTACTATATCTGGCACCACATCATATAACTCGAAGCCCCAATAGGTTTTTCCTACACGACCACAGCCCACTTGCACTTCATCCGATATACACAATCCACCTGCTGCTCTGATACTTTTATAAGCTTTGGGCAAGAATCCGTCTGGCAACATTACCTGCCCGCCACAAGAAATAATAGGTTCTAATATTAGGGCGCCAAGCTTCCTTCCTGTAGCTTGTACGTTTTTGATTTGGCGGTCTACTTCAGCAGCATATTTTTCTGCGGCAGTTTCCTCTCTGTATTTTCCTCTAAAAGTATCTGGTAAAGGAAAAATATGGGTATGCTCTGGAGCACCACTTCCTCCTTTGCCATCGAACTTATAGGAAGAAATATCTATACACATATTGGTATTGCCGTGGTAACCTACTTCCGAAGCTATAATATCGCTACCACCCGTAGCTGCTTTTACCATGCGTATTGCCAATTCGTTGGCTTCACTGCCACTATTTACGAAATGTAAAACACTTAGTTCAGGCGGCAAAGTAGCAATTAACTCTTTGGCTAGTGCATTGATGTATGGGTGCAGATACCTACTATTGGTATTGAGCAATGCCATTTGTTTTTGACCAGCTTGTACCACAGCAGGATGCTCATGCCCGACATGGGCAACATTGTTTACCGTATCCAAGTATTTATTACCATACTGATCTATGAGGTACACCCCTGCCCCACGCACCATTCTTATTGGCACTTTGTATTGCAGGCTCAAGCTTTTCCCTAGATGTTGTTTTCTATATTGTATGAGGTCTTTATTGGTATCCTCATTAGGGTTGGTTTCTAGGCCTTTTAAACCAAAGAGTAAATTTGGATCTGGGCATAAGCTTTCCCAAACTGCTAATTGACGAACATAAGCCACACCAGCAAAATCATCGTGATAATGCAGCATATCTAAAAACAACTGGAAATGCAAATGCGGCGACCAATTTCCATTTTCGGGAGCACCGCCTAATGATGCCAAATAAGATCCTGCAAGTACTTTATCCCCTTGCTGCCATTTGGTAGCAGAGTCCACGCTTAGATGACCATATAAGCTATAAAAAGTAATTTCGTTTTCTTGATGTTTTAAAATGAGTAGTCCCCCATATTCTTTGTTTCCAGCATCATTTACTGCCACTACCACCTCTCCATCTAATAACGCATGGACTTTTGTGCCGATTGGCAACCAAAAATCGACTCCCAAATGCACCGTTCTACTCTCGGGCCCATAATTTCCTTCTTTATCATAACTATCTGCTGTATACAAAGGACGAGGTTCTAAATAGCCCCCAGCCAGCGTATGATTTGGGTACTGCTTTTGCAATTGTGCTAGTTTAAAATCAAACACCTCCAAGTCGTCTATCTCCGTTTGGTGACCTAGCCAAGAACTCCCTGCGCTCAAATCTAAAGGGTATACTTTTCTTTGAGTTGTCTCGGGGAATAAGTCTTGTAGTGCAAACTGCTGCTTTTTGGCCCAAACAGCAAATGACTTTGCTTCTGGTACAGCTTCCAAGCCACAGGCAGCGCGGAAATGATAATAGGCAAAATTGGGATGTAACTCTCGCCAAGCTTTTAATAACTTCCAAGCTGGTTTCTCACTGATAAGTAAATACGTATTCTCGGGCTCCTTTCTTCTATTAATGGCAGATTTGGTAACAGAAATCACCATGCGCATGGCTATGGCATCATACAGATGCTTTAACTCTTGGTCTTCCAAAGCAAATTCCTTGTGATAACCAGATACGATTGGTAAAGAAGCCTCTAAAGGATCTGGAAACGGAGCAATAGCATAAGCCACTGCTATGGCCACATCATTGATGATTTGCGTATGCAATGCATCGCCATAATCTATAGCAGCAAGTACCTTGGGATGTTCGAGATCTTCACTTACAATAAGGTTGTTGTCGTTTGCATCGTTGTGCACTACTGCTTTTCGCAACCGATTATAAGAAGATAAATTGGTTTCAAAACGGTTTTGAAAATACTGAATGATTTCTAATTCTTCTGGGCTAAACAAATTGGTGTGTTGTTTGGTCCACAGGCCTTGGGCGATATCCCATTCAAATGCTTTATGTGCCTGAGGGTGGTCAAAACCTTGTAAAGCAGTGGTAAGTTTACCACAAGTAGTCCCCAAACTATAACGCAATTGGTTTCCATGTGGATTCACCCCACTCCAAATCCTACCATCTACCCAGCTCAAACAACGAACCATACGTGTTTTTCCAAAATCATCTACATATGAAGATAGCATCTCTCCATTTTTATCTGGAACAACACGGGGTGCACCAATATCTAAGGCTTGTTTTTCGATTTGAGACAATAGTTGCTGTTGAAAATCGAGGTATCCCAAATCTTCTTCTGGTCTAGAAACTTTTAATATATAGGTTTCCTGTGCTGTTTTAATTTTAAAATTAAAATCTATTTCTCCGGGCAAAGCCTGTGCCTTGCCATCAATGGCAAATAATTCTTTAGCAATATCACTTGCTTGCGGTTCTGTAATCTGTAGATTTTGATAATCCATTATCCTTTATTCGTTCACTAATAACATAATTAAATGGGCTGCGCTCCAACTAAAGTTTTTTGCATTGAGACCTTCTCCTGTTATTGGATGATAGTTTTCTCGAATTGCTACACCTGATTTCTTTACACCAGCAGCGCCATCTAGTATTTTTTGTGTTGCCAATATGGCTTCTTTTTCGTAGCCGTAGTTTTTGAGCGCTTTCACGCCAAAATAAGCCTGATCTAACCAGTTGGGGCCTCTCCAATAGCCTCTTAAAGGATTGAATTTCTCATGATCGGCACTCATGGTTTGAAATGGTACTTTGGTAAAGAATTTCTCTGGCATCATCATTTTAGATTTTACGCTTTCTGCCTGTTCTGCCGTAGCAGCATTTGCCCAAAGAGCAGTCCATCCTTCACTTCCTTCTCCTTTGATAAAAACATCTCCTGCCAGATTGGTATCATAAAACCAGCCGTCTTCCGCATCATAGAACTGTTTTTGTATATTCGCTTTCAACTTCTCTGCATCTGTAACAAATCTATCTGCATCTTCCGTTAGCCCTATTTGTTTAGCCAAATCTGCCATATATAATTTTTCTGCATATAGATAGGCATTTAGATCTACACTTTCTTGATCTATGCTATAGGCGCCTTCTCCATTTTGAAGGATTTTAGAATTGTCAAAACGTATGGCATTATCCATGCCACTCTCCCATTTGGCAGCAATTAGAGAACCATCTGTAGACCCGAACTCACACAAACCATCTTGGTCGTGATCTCTTTTGTTGTACCACCAATAATGGTAGCTTTTTAGTTTTGGATACATATATTCCAAGAAGGCTATATCTGTGTCCTTCTCCATGATTGTTGCAACTGCCCATGCAGACAAAGGTGGCTTGGTATCTCTCCAATTGTGACCACCTTCTCTGTAAACACAATCGGCTACAAAACCATCCTCGTTTTGAAAAGTAAATAATTGTTTTACCTGCTTTTTGGCCAAATCTGTGTTATAATAACTTAAGCCCACAGCATGTTTCCACGAATCCCAAGACCAGAAACCATTAAAACCCCTATAATGATAACTTGGGAATAGCCCTTCAAACTTGATTTCACCAGCAGGAAGTCGCCAGTTGTTTTGTAATGTTCCTATTGCTTTTGCCAGTACTAGAGGTACAAGAGAATCTGTTACTGCAATATTTTTTTGGTCAATCAACTTTTGAATCTGTATGTTTTTCTCCTTTTTTCTATTGGTTAAAAGAGCGTCGAAAGCGGTTTGATTCCAAGACTTCCAAGCAGTATTCTTATATTCTGGAAAAACAAAATGCTGTGCCAAGCTTATTGTAGTCTCTTTTTGGGGCTCTATAACCATCTTTTTAAAAGAAAGCGTATAAGACAAGCTATCCGCTTGTATATCTTCTACATTATTTGCTTGTATATAACCAGTAGCAGGAGATTTGGTGGAATGTATTTGTATCGCATCATTGGTTGCTTCAAAATGTATACTTTCTAACAATTTCTTACCCGAAGTATGTACCAATATTGTCTTGGTGTATTTGCTTAAATTTTTAATACACAATTGTTGTACAGCTGTTTGCCCAGATGCAAAAACCAATTGCATACGTACTTCCAAGTTGTCGTTTTTATACACTTGTTCTAAATGACTGTTCCAACTGGTTTTAGAAACCATGTGTTTTTGCCAATCCATCAAGGTATTTCCATCTTCGGATGTAATTTGCCACTTAGACAAACTCTCAAATCCCCATATACCATATTGTTGCGTCATCAAATATGGCCCTGTAAACCCACCTACAGCGGCGGTATCTGAAGGCATGGCATATGCAAACCATGCCCCCTGATCGGAGAACATCAGTCCGCGTTTGTCATGTTTACTATTAGGCGTAATCTTATAGTCTAAAACATTTTTACTCCATTGTAATGCTTCAAATTTCTCAATATCATCTTTGCTTTCTTTTTTGCAAGAAAAAACGAATACAGTGATTACAAGGATGCTCCATAATTGCAGTCTATACATGATTTATTTTCTATGATTTATTATAGTCCATTTCTCTTTAAATACTTCTTCTGGTTGTAGCAGCTTTAGCCCCCATTGGTTTTGAAAAGCATTTGCAGCACCTGTCATCGGTTCTATAGCTAGTTCCGATCTATTTGGTGGGCTATACAATTGTAAGTATTGGGACTGATTTGCAACAAATTCCAACTCGTATTCCTCGGTATGCAATCGTAGATTGGTAGCAGACCAAACAAATCCATTATCGTATTCTTGCTCCAAAGAAAAGGCAAGGCGCTGCATGGTTTCACAATGGGTAGGAATCTGTTTTTGATCGCAATGCAGATCGGCATTTGTCTCTGTTCGCACTACAGCATTATCTAGGTTGGCTACGGCAAAATACGGATGCCATCCCAATACAAATGGAAATGCACTGCTATCCTTATTGGTTATTTTTACTTCCAATTCCAAACGATGCTCTTGCAAGGTATACTGCAATATCATATCAAACTTCCAAGGAAAACCCGTTTCATTTCCATTAAAACTGTAAGCCAATTGGAGCAAAGCCTTATTTTGGTGTACCAGTTTTTGGCGCAATTCAAATGTTTTATTGAAAACCAATCCGTGTAAGGCATTGTTGGCTTTGATCTCTGTAATGGGTAGCTGATATTTTTTTCCTTGAAAAACATAATTTCCATTTGCCACTCGGTTGGCATAAGGAAATAATATAGCACCTCTATAGGATTGGTTGTAATCTTCCATTGCCAATGGTATCATCGTAGTACTGTCAAACTGCAATTGCTGCAAACTACCCCCGAGCATTGTACTGATAAAAGCAACAGTACCCTTGCCCGATTCTAATAGATAACCTTCAATTCCGGATATAAAATGTTTATTGATTCTATACATATTATATCGATTTTCTTAAAATCATTCTACAACTATTCTCCAAATGCAAACGTTCTTTGTGAAAGACCATTTTGGCTAAACGCTTACCCATGGCTTTAAAATCGGTAGAAATCGTAGTTATTCCGTCTGCAACTACTTCCTTCAACAAGGTATCGTTGTAAGAAATAATGCCTACATTAATCCCCAGTTGCAAATGGGTATCTTTTATTTTCTTTATGACACGAATAAGATTTTTGTCATCTGGAATAATATACACCGAACCTTTTTCTGGTGTAAGCCCCTGTAGATCATCTATAATTTCATTATCAAATGCATTCATTTTACAAAAAGCCTCAAAACCTCTTTTCATACCCGTGGGCTGAATAATATCTTGAAATAACAATACTAGCTTATAATATTTTTTTAGATATGGCATACCTGTTGTAAGTCCCTCAAAAATATCTTTTTCAAAAGGCTGGTAAATAGCAGGATAACCTCTTAAACTAGGATGTACTTGATCCAATATATACACTTTATTTTTCGGTAATTTAGAAATCACAGTATTGGCCCCACCAAACTTGGCAGGCATAATGATATAATGGGAATAGTCGGTGGCATTGTCTAAAATCAGTTTTTGAAACAATGTAAAATTGAAATGATGAAAAAAGATATCCACTTGAGCACTCGAAGGCAAGCTTTGAATTAATGAATTATACAAATCTTCCTTGAAGGAATTGAACTCGTCAAACAGCAAAAACACCTTCATTGTATCATCCTGATTTACACTCGAAACAAAATATCCTTTCCCAGGTAAGGATTTGATAAGCCCCCTTTCTTTGAGATCGCTGTACGCCAGTAGTACGGTATCTCTAGAGATATTAAAACGATTTTTGACATGATTGATAGAAGGCAACTGATCACCTTGTTTAAATTCTCCTTCCGCAATGCCATCTTCTATACTTTTGATGATTTGCTTGTATTTTGGCACTCCTACATTTTTTTGAACAAGAATGATGGACATAGTTTGCGATTTATACGGTTTGCATCAGTTTTCGTGTTATATTCTGTTGTTTATAACTTCTTGGTGTACAATTTTTAATAGATTTAAACTTTCGATTAAAGTTGGATATATTATTAAAGCCCGAACGCAAACATATTTCGGCTATGTTGGCATCCTTTTCTTCTCGAAGCAATCTACAAACATTTTCGATACGAACCTCTGTCAAATATTGAAAATATGTTTTATCGGTTCGATTCTTAAAATACCGACAAAAAGAATTGGGTGCCATATTGGCTATATCTGCAATCTCTTCCAACGAAATCTGTCTAGAATAATATTCTAAGGTATACTCTACTACTTGTTGCATGCGTTTGCTTTCGTAGGTTGGCAGCTTTCTACGAATATTATAACTCGACAATATTTTGTATCTACCTTGTACCAATATTTGCAACAATCGCAAGCCAGATAAAAAACGTTCTAAGGTGCTTTCTATGCGCATACGCAAAAATAAGGATTCCAATTCTTTGTGTTTTTCTACCCACTTCACGCCACTATCAAATGCTTCAAATAAGCTTAGAAAGGGATGTAATTCTTCCAATGCTAGTAATTGTTTTTCAAACACTTCTTTGGACAAAAACAAGGAAATAACATGTGCCTGTTTATCGCTTTGGACTCTATTCAAAAAACAATGAGGGACGTGCTGCCCAATGGCAATTATATCACCTTCTCCAAATGGCACCTCTACATCATTTACTACTAAAGTTCCTTCACCTCGGTAGATCAAACTCAATTGTATTTCGTTGTGCTGATGCAATTTATTATACAACTGTTTTCCTATATCTTCCTTATAAACAAAAGCCTTGTTTATGGAGTTAGCAATTAAAAATGGAAAAACTTTCATTTTCGTCTAGTTTAGTTAATTTGTTTTACATACATCTAAGCTAAATAACTTCCTCTTATTTTAGGAATTGTTGTTGGTTCTCTTAATAAAAATCCAAAAAATCTTTGTTTAACATAAAGCTTACCTAATAGTAAAGTCAATCTTTCTTTTATCTCGCAAAAAATAAAATTTTAAAGGTTTGTATTTCATCAAGTTAACTAAAAAAGATAAAGGCAATCACAAAAACCCTACCAGTCGGTTTTTTAAGGTACAATATTATCGTTTTATAATTAATTCTTACCATAAACACTATACCAGCTAATAATTAAGCGGAATAAATATGGATTTTCAATTGAGATTTTGGTTATATCAGTTATCGTAACTCAAAGTCGAGCATCTTACAACTATTTGAGGTTGTATGAAACTAACTCAATAAATAATTAAACTTAAGCTCGTATGAAAATTTGTTCTTTTACAAAGAAAGCTGGGCTGTTATCACAGCATTTAAAGCTCTTGCTATTTAGCATGTTCTTTTTGGCGATTGGCAGCTTGCAAGCACAAAGCATTATTGGGGTCGTTACAGACGAATCCAACGCTCCTATGATGGGCGTGAACATTATGGTTAAAGGCTCCAGCAATGGCACCCAAACCGATTTTGATGGAAAATTCAACATTAACGCTAATTCGGGTGACATACTTGTATTTAGCTATTTAGGTTTTCTTACCAAAGAAGTAACCTTAGGAATTGAAAGCAACATCAAAGTAATTTTGCAGGAAGACGTTTCGAAATTAGACGAAGTTGTAGTCGTTGGTTATGGTACGCAAAAAAAGAGCGACCTAACTGGGGCTATTGGCCAAGTAAAAACGGAAGAATTAAACAAAGTTGCAGTAGTTAACCCAACAGATGCCCTACAAGGACGTGTAGCTGGGGTTACCGTCGTAAAATCTTCTGGAGCACCAGGTGCTGGGGTAGACATAAAAATTCGTGGTACTGGTACTTTTGGAAGTAATAGCCCTTTGTACATCATTGACGGAGTTCAAGCCACATCTTATTTTTTAGATCCAAACGATATTGAATCTATTGAAGTCCTAAAAGATGTTTCATCAGCAGCTATTTATGGAACTAGAGCGGCTAATGGAGTGGTTTTAATTAGCACGAAAAAAGGTAAAAAAGGAGAGCCAAAAGTAAATATTCATTCCTATGTAGGCTTTAATTCGACCCGAAAAAGAATGAAAGTTCTAAATGCTTCAGAATATCTTGAGGTACATAGAGCTATGTATGAAAATGCAGGAGAAACGTTACCAAACTATATAAACAATCCTCCAAATGTTGATACAGACTGGATTGGTGCCGTTTTTAGAGATGCCACCATGTACAATCATAGTGTAAATATCAGTGGAGCAACGGATTTAATCAACTATAGTATCTCTGGAAATTTAGCCAATGAAGAAGGTGTGGTGATTGGTTCGGAATTTGAAAAGAAAACCATTAATGCAAAAGTTGGAATTAATAAAGGAAAATTCAAGGTGAATACAAGCTTATTATATAGTGAAGCTTATACCGAAAACTACAAACTTTCCCTGAAAGAAACTTATCACATCTCCCCTCTAATCCCAATATATGACGATACCAAAGAATCTGGTTTTGGATATAGAGATGGATTTATACCAGATCATCGCAACCCTATCGGAGAAGATCATTTTGAGAACAACTGGAGTAAGAACCGCTATGTTTTAGGGAACATAAATATTAGCTACGAAATAATTACCGGTTTAGAGGCTAAACTCAATTATGGTTTTACCAATAGTGGAACAAATTCTTATAATTTTAACCCGCGACATAAAATTAGAGCTACAGGTAGTGATGAAAGTAGAGATTGGGGATATGTATCTGAATATGATTCGGAATTTAGAAGAATACAACAAGAATATATATTAAACTACAAAACCGCTATAGGAGACCACAACCTCAATCTTTTGGCTGGATATTCGCGAATTAGAGAACCTTTTAAAGAGAATTTTGCTTCTGTTACTGGGTACAAATTGGTAGATGGCGAAAAAGTTGCTGCCACACTTTTAGATCCTTCATTTGCGACATTAGACGCATTTGACGAAGGAACAAAAAATGCCACAGGATCCAACTACGAAGCACGTTTAGCCTCCACTTTTGGTAGAATCAATTATGATTATATGGGTAAATATCTATTTCAAGCAAGTATTCGTAGAGATGGAAGTTCCAGATTTGGTAAAAACAAAAGGTATGGTACCTACCCATCTTTTGCTATTGGATGGAAAATCAGCCAAGAGGATTTTATGCAAGATCAAAACATATTTGATTTCTTGAAACTCAGAGCAAGTTGGGGACAAGCTGGAAACGACAATGCGGCAGGCTATTATGTTGCTCCAACCATATCTTCTGGTTCGGAATATTATAACGGAGGTTATGTGTTTGGAGACACTCAAAACTCCACCCAAGGAAGTATTGCAAGAGCTTTAGAAAACAATGATCTACAATGGGAAACCAACACTTCCTTCAATATAGGTTTGGACTTTGCTATGTTGGAGAGTGCTTTAAGCGGATCTATAAACTATTATAATAGCAAAACCACCGATTTAATTATTCCGTGGGTTTTGCCAGATAGTGCAGGAATCCCAGTTAATCCAAATGTAAATTTTGGTGAATTTACTAATTCTGGTATTGAATTAGAACTGGGCTTCAAAAATCAAATAGGTGAAGATTTTAATTACTCTATCAATGCTACTTTTGGAACAACCGCCAACGAAGTTACAAAACTAACCAACGAGGATCAGGAAATTCTTGGTGATGGGTTAAAATTTGGCTCTGAACACTTCCCCAATCTAACCATAATTGGTCATGAGGTTGGAGCTTATTACTTGTATCAGGCAGATGGGATTTTTCAAAATCAAGACGAAATCACAGCACATGCCATACAACCCGACGCAGCTCCAGGAGACATCAGATTTAAAGACATCAATGGTGACGGTGTATTGGATGAATCCGATAGAGCTTATTCTGGAACTGGAATTCCTAAATATGAATATAGTTTAAATTTAGGTGCCGAATACAAAGGATTCGATTTCACATTGTTCTTCCAAGGGGTTGGTGACAACAAAATTTACAATGGTAATAGTTTCGAATTGCTTGGGATGGATGGGCCAAGAAACTTTACTACAGACGCTCTAAATGCCTGGACACCTAGCAACACCAACACAGATATACCAAGAGCAGTGTATAGTGACCCCAACAACAATAATAGGGCTTCTACCAGATTTTTGGAAGATGGAGGGTATTTGAGACTTAAAACAATTCAACTAGGGTACTCTATACCTACTGGAATTAGCAGTAAACTGGGAATTGAAAATCTACGATTTTATGTTAGTGGTCAAAATTTAATGACCCTAACCAACTACAGTGGTTTGGACCCAGAAGTAGGTGGTTCAGCTCTTTCATTTGGGGTAGATAGAACATTATACCCAAAATACAAATCCGTTATAATGGGCGTACAACTTAAATTTTAAGGCAATGAAAAATACAATAAACATAATATTAAGTCTATTTCTAATTGGAATATCTGTCTCTTGTTCGGATGACGAATTTTTAGAATTGAAGTCCGTAGATCAATTAAGCACCGATAATTTTTGGCGAGATTTGACTGATGCACAAGCTGGCCTAACAGCTGCCTATTCCGAATTAGAAGCAAGAAGTTCCTTCTGGAGTGGATGGCAAGAAGGAAGACCTGTAATTGAATATTACCGTTCTGACTTGGTAACACCCGGACCGGATAGTTTCAACTATGCTAGTTGGCAACAAATTTTTAATTTTAGTTATAACAATGGGCATTTTTTCATCAAAGTAATTTGGGACAAAAATTACCGGGGCATCAATTTTGCCAACCAAGTAATTACTAAGGTAGGAGAAATGAATGCCGATCAAATTTCCGATGCAGACAAAAACAAAATCGTTGCGGAAGCTACTTTCTTGAGAGGTTATTATCATTTAAAACTACTGAATCACTATGAAAAAATAATTATTCGAAATAGTTTGGTTTCTGGCGACAATCTGGCTTTGCCCCTATCGGAAAGAAGCGATTCTTGGCAGGCTATCATAGATGACTTTCAGGCAGCAGCCAATGTTTTACCAACAACAAATGATGCCTCTAACACCGGTAGAGCAACAAAAGGAGCCGCTTTGGCTTATCTAGGTAAAGCATATTTACACAAAGCAGGAGACCCAAGCGCATCAGAAAGCGATGATATGCAAAATGCTGCGAGTGCACTAAAGCAAGTCATCGACCTGGGCGCATATTCCTTAGAATCTAACTTCATAAGTATGTTTGATGGTTCCAATGAAAACAACAATGAATCCGTTTTTGAAATGCAGTTTCAAGATGGTGGTGATGGTAAGTATAATGGTACTGCTTTACACTTCTTCATAGCCGACCCTATTTTTGGTGGATGGGGAGAAATTGAAACGACAAATGAATTATTGTTAGACAAAATGCGCGCTGAAGGAATGCTTGCAAGTCCTATAACAGGTAGCACAGGAAACAGTTACGATCATAGACTATATCACAGTATGTTCTTTAAAGATCCGTATTTTAATGATGCTAGCAATCCCCGGATGCGCGGAAAAACATGGGACGAAAGAGCCGATGCATCTTATGACAATAAAGGATTTTTTAGAAAGTACATCCCAGCTTCATGGACAGATGGTTCTAGTGGTTGGAGCCATGTGAATACTAATATGCCATTGATGCGTTACGCTGATGTATTGCTCATGTATGCCGAGGCACTAAATGAAACCAATCAGACTGGTGATGCAATTCCAATTATAAACAATGTTCGATCTGTTCATGGAAAAATGCCACCAATGGTTGGTTCCTCTATGGAGGAAGTAAAGCAACAGATTATTCATGAAAGACTGATGGAGTTTACACTAGAGGCTTCAAGATTTCATGACCTGCGTAGATGGGGAATGTTAGATGCTGCAATGAGCGCAGCTGGACGCTCTGGATTTAGCGCCGCCAATCATTCCTATTTACCTGTACCTTTAAGTGAAATTAACGCTAATCCTAACATTAATTAATGTTATGGAGTAGTTTTTAAACTGAAAAGAGGCAATCCTTTATTAGATTGCCTCTTTTGTATTATAACGGTTTAAAAAACTATTTTTTAATAACCAATCGAAAACCTTCCCCATGAATATTCAAGATTTCCACATTTTCGTCTTTCTTTAAATATTTTCTGAGCTTTGCGATATACACATCCATACTTCTAGAAGTGAAGTAATTGTCGTCGCGCCAGATTTTGGTCAAAGCCAACTCTCTTGGCATCAAATCATTTTCGTATAGTGCCAACAGACGTAGTAATTCGTTTTCTTTAGGAGATAATTTCACCGGTTCTTCTTCTCTAAAAGATAGAAAACGCAATTTGGAGTTCAAATCAAAATCTCCGATTTTAAATTCAAATTGTTTACTATCTGCCAAGGTATTGCTAGCTTTTCTTTGTAAAATAGCACGAATTTTGAGCAACAATACCTCCGAGTCGAATGGTTTGTTCAAGTAGTCATCGGCACCAACCTTATAACCTCTCAATACATCTTCCTTCATTGTCTTTGCCGTCAAAAACACTATGGGCACTTCCTCATTTTTCTCACGAATTTCTTTGGCCAAAGTAAAACCATCTTTATAAGGCATCATCACATCTAATATACAGATATCATAATTGTCCTTTTTAAACTTTTCAAAACCTTCCATTCCGTTTTTGGCAAGTACCACATCAAAGTCGTTCATTGCCAAATAATCTTTTAAAACAATTCCAAAGTTTGGATCGTCCTCTACAAGCAATATTTTTTTGTTTACTGTTTCCATACTACCTTTTTAAATTAATGGTAATTTTATAAAAAATGTACTTCCTTTTCCTTTTTCACTTTCAACATAGACCTGACCATGATGATCATCTATTATTTTTTTTACATATGCAAGACCCAGTCCATGGCCTTTTACATTGTGTATATTTCCTGTATGTTCTCTATAGAACTTTTCAAAAACACGTTTAGCAACCTGTTTACTCATCCCTGCACCTTGATCCTTAATTTTGATCAAAATCTGTTTGTTTTCCTGCTCGGTATACACATCTATTTTAGGCTCTTCGGATGAGTATTTCACCGCATTATCCAAAATATTTATCAACACATTGGTAAAATGGTTATCATTGGCCATTATATCAGATTTTGCAGCTCTCAAATGCATTTTAACATAACCTCCTCTATTCTGAACGATAAGATCGATATGCTTTACCGCTTCTTGAATCAAATGGTGTACATCTACTTTGTCTTTGACGATATCCAATTGATTTTTGTCTAGTTTGGAAATGCGTAATACATTTTCCACCTGGGTGTGCATGCGATTATTTTCTTCCTTTATCATCTTCAAATACCGTTCCACCTTTTCCTGATCTCCAATAATTTTGGGGTTGCGAACTGCATCCAAGGCCAAACTAATCGTGGCTATAGGTGTTTTGAACTCATGCGTCATATTGTTTATAAAGTCGGATTTAATCTCTGATATCTGCTTTTGTCGTATCAATTGATAAATCGCACTAGAATACGCCACTACAATTATAAGTGTAAACAATACCGAAAGTACTGCCATTCCTAAGATAGAAGACAGTAAAAATTGCTTTTTTTCTGGAAAAGAAACCAACAATTCGTACCTACTAACCCCTTCATTATCTCTAAAAATTGGCACCTTATACAATCCGCTTTCTTCTTTCCTGAATTTTCGAGATCGTACTTTGGTTGGTAAATCTTTGGAATAGACCCCAAATTCAAAGTCTATTTCCATTTTTCGAATATCCAATTCATTGAATATTTTCAATCGAACCTCTTCTGGCTTCAACCTTTTGTGAATGGGTACTCTATTGGCTTGTTGTGCAAAAAACGATTTATATGCTATTTTATCTAAATCAGACATATCTCTTACCCTTTCTATAACTTCTACAGGACTGAGACTCGTAATAGTCTTGTCTGGTCCTTGAATCCCACGATATATTTTTGTGGTCTCTTTAAAAGTTATATTGGGTATTTGCAGGGAATCATCCAAGCTGTTGTCAAAGAGCGAAGCAGAAATCCCGAAATCCTCCTTTAAAATGGTATTTTTGTATAGGAAAATTTCATCGCTAGTACCATCGATATAATAGATTTGGTTCCAATTGGTGGATTTTGGTTTTCCAATCCGTTCCCTTTCTCTTACATATTTGGCGACGTATTCTTTTTGCTCTCTTTCTTCAATCTTACCTACAACCTGGTTCAATATCTGATAGACTGTGGTGGTAAATTGCTCTTCTTTATCTTCAACTGAAGTTTTAATCCAATACCCTTGAACAAATATAATACCTACCAAGGATAAACTCATTAATACAACTAAGAATACAAATAGTCTTCTACTCATTATATCAAAAATATAACTTTAACATTTATACACTTCCCCATTTAACCTCAAATTAACAAAAATGTTAAAATTCTAAAACATCCTTAATTCTTCATCAAGATATGGTGTAGCTTTATGACCTGTTGTTTGGTATCTTCCAATTTCATATTTCTAATCACAAAATCGCTCATAGTTTCTTTTCTTTCATCTTCCCACTGATTGCTCATACGCGCTAGAACTTGTTCTTCGGTACAAGCATCTCGTGCTATTACTCGCTGTATACGAAGGTGTTTTGGTGCCGTCACCAATATGGTTTTATCAAAGAAATGGTGCAAATCGTTTTCAAACAATATAGCAGATTCCTGCATTACATACGGATGGTACTGCTTGGCTGCCCATATCTTAAAGCTGTGTCTTACACTAGGATGCACCAAAGCGTTTACTTCTTCTAGCAAATGCCTATCGTTAAATATTTTTTTTGCCAAAAAAACATTATTCAACTTTTTGTCTATATACACTTCCTCACCAAAAAGCGACAACAATCCTTTTCGAATTTTTTTGGAACTCACCATCAATCTTTTGGCCTCTATATCGGATACAAAAACTGGTACACCAAGACCTTCAAACATTTTCACCACTGTAGACTTACCGCTACCTATCCCTCCAGTTAATCCTATTTTTAGCATGTTCGGTATTTTATTACATTTTTTTTAGCAGAAAGGTCACTTGTTGTGGGTCTACTTCTACATTCTTTACATAAAAAGGTTTTCGGGAAACTGATACTTTCAGTATATTGTTTTGAATCTGATCAAAATTGGCACTGACTTCAAAATCGCTTGCTTGTATACTTTGTACTTTATTTACAGGTATCTGACAGACCAAGTGCACTTTGGACGGAAACGTTTTGATACTTACACTTTCTGGCAAGTGATGTACCTTTATTTCCAAATCAAATTCCTTCTCTGTAAACTCCTGAAATTCGGCCTCAATTTTGATTTTTTCGTGAGAAAAATTCAATTGTAATTCCGCGTAATCCTCTAAATTCAGGTAAACGTCTTCTTGAAATTTCGTTTTTAGATTCTCTTGTTGAGAAATTCTGGTTTTGAGATGCTCTATATTAGCCAGATCTTTAGAAGCTCCATATACAACTACACTATCCGGAAACCATCGCATCGCTCCCACCATCATATGATTGGATGCTGGTATCAAATCTATTTGTGGAATAACTACCACTTTCTTTTCTATAATATCTTCCATTTCAAAAATCAACTCATGCACATCTACCCCCAAAATTTCCACATCGGAATCGATTTGGCTGGTAATTTTAGGAGAAAATTGAGATTCTCGCAAAACGTAAATCCCTTTTTTTCGGTTGCTTATTTGCGCCAAATCTACATCGATACGTTTTTGACGCAATTTTGAAATGAACAAATAGTATCCGCTAGCCTTTACCGTAGCTTGTATCTTCTGATGCTTTGCCTCTCTTAGAATCAAATTCTTGGGAATATTTTTATACCGGATGCCAAAAGTAATCACTCCAGTATACACTTCCGAGAGTTGGATAAAAAACCAGGAAATAAAAGACAACAACAAACAAACAATAAAAAGATTCCATTTGCGCTTTGGTAGTTTCAATATCTCTTTATTGTTTTTCATTCTTGCTTTTTAAAGAATAGTTTTGGAAACTGTTTCTCGGGATCTTTCTTATACCATCTTATCCAAAAAGTTGAAGTTAAAAAACCAATACCGTAGCCCCAGAACTGCACTAAGGTTGCATAAATCGCATAAAAAGCAATTAAAATACTTTTGTTTTTCCACCATGCATCCAAGAACAAAATAGAAAAATAAATCCCATATATACTCAAAAATAAACAATTAATAGCTAAAAAGCAGTGCATTATGGAGAAAACTAACCCTAAAATAAACATAGTTGGAAACCAGTAGGTAAGTTTGGCTGTATGTGGATGCCAACTATTGAGTATAGGACGTACCAAACCAAATTTTCTAACCTGCGTATGAAATTTTTTCCAGTCTATACGTCTTTTGTGATATACAAAAGCATCAGGTATAAGTGCGGTTTCAAAACCTTGATCCCATATTCGAATGGTGAGGTCTGGGTCTTCTCCAGGGTGTATTCTTCCAAATCCTTGCGTAGCCTCAAAGGCTTTCTGAGAAATCCCCATATTAAACGATCGGGGCTGAAACTTGTTTACTGCTTTTTTTTTTCCTCTAATTCCCCCAGTAGTCAATACAGAAGTCATGGCATAGTTGATTGCTTTTTGAACAACACTAAACTGCTCATGAGCCTCATCCGGACCTCCAAAACAATCTACATAGTTCGCTTTTAAAAACCTATCGACTTCCTCCAAATATTGTGTAGGCAAAATACAATCCGAATCCAAGATCAGATAATAATTGCCTTTTGCTAGTCCCATTCCAATATTTCGAGAATGTCCAGGCCCCGTATTATTTTTGTAATGATAATGTATATCCAACTGGTTTTCGAATGCAACAACAACAGATTTGCTATCCAAATCCGAACCATCGTCTACGATGACAACTTCAAAAGGGGACGAAAAGGTTTGCTTTTTCAAACTTTGTAACAACTCCTCGATTTCCTCTGGTCTATTATAGACAGGTATCACAAAAGAATAAAAAATCTCCATAACAGCTATTTAAAAGTCCTCATTCTAATGATTTTCAAACATATCTACCACCTCTTGGCTTACCCCTACTTTTGAAAAGCCTCCATCGTGAAAGAGATTTTGCATCGTGACCATTTTGGTTAAATCCGAAAAAAGACTAATGGTATAGTTGGCACAATCCAAAGCTGATGCATTTCCCAAAGGTGCCATTTTCTCTGCGTAATTGATAAACCCATCAAATCCTTTTACCCCTTTTCCTGCTGTTGTCATAGTGGGAGACTGGGAAATAGTATTGACACGCACTTGGCTTTTTTGTCCAAAAAAATACCCAAAACTCCTAGCGATAGACTCCAGATAAGCTTTGTTGTCTGCCATATCATTATAATCGGGAAAGGTTCGCTGTGCAGCCATATAGGTCAATCCAACAATGCTTCCCCAAGCATTCATTGCTTCTTTTTGGTAAAGAGTCTGCATTAGTTTATGAAAAGAAACTGCCGACACATCCCATCCTTTGGTAGTAAAATCATATTTTTGATCCGTATAATGACGTCCTTTGCGTACATTAACCGACATTCCTATAGAATGCAACACAAAATCCAATTTTCCTCCAAGAATTTCTATACTTTTTTCTACCAATTCCTGCAAATCATATAAATTGGTAGCATCCGCAGCTATCACCTTGGCTCCAGTTTTTTCAGCAAGCGCATCTATTTGCCCCATGCGCAAAGCTACTGGCGCATTGGTCAAAACAAAAGTTCCTCCCTCTTCATGCACCCTTTCTGCTGTTTTCCACGCAATAGAGTTCTCGTCCAAGGCTCCAAATATGATTCCTCTCTTTCCTTTTAATAATTGATAAGACATATATGTTTTTAGTTTAATTAAGCTTCCAACAATTCTTTAGCATGAGCCAAGGCCGAATCGGATATTTCTTTACCGCCAAGCATTTCAGCCAATTCAAGTATCCGTTCTTCCTTAGACAATATCTTCATTTGAGAAATGGTTCTTTCCCCTTGTTCTTGCTTATATACTTTATAATGTTGCTGCCCCTTTGCAGCTACTTGGGGCAAATGGGTGATGCTAAACACTTGCATATTCTTACTCATCCAACGCATGATTTCACCCATTTTTTGCGCAATATCTCCAGAAACTCCAGTATCGATTTCATCAAACATTATGGTTGGCAAACTCATATAACCGGCCAAGATAGACTTCATACTCAACATGATTCTAGACAACTCTCCTCCACTAGCCACTTTTTTTAGACTACCAAAGGCTGCTCCTTTGTTGGCAGAAAACAAAAATTGCAACTTATCTATACCATCTGCATGCAAGACTTCCGCATCTTCTAACTCTATAGAAAATTCAGCATTTGGCATGCCAAGCGCTTTTAGGGCACGTTCCAACTTTTCTTTTAATTGGGGTATAGCATGCAATCTATTTTTTTGCAAATGCAAAGCCTCTTTCTGCAAAGATGCTTCTATTGCAGCCAGCTCCGTTTCCAACTGCGCAATATGCGTATCCAAATTGGCGTTATTTTGCACTTTTTCATCCAATGTATTTTGAACCTCCAATAGCGCTTCTACACTTTGTACCTGATGTTTTTGAAGTAAAGCATACAACAACTCCAAACGATCGTTTACTGTAGCCAAAGCATGTGGGTCATCCGTGAGTTGCTCCATCATATTTTCCACTTCTGCATATATATCATCTGTTTCTATATAAAGGGATTGCACGCGATTTTGCAATTCAATATAATTTTTCCCAAAATTTGCCAAAGCAGTAGTGTTTTGCTTGAGAATACCCATAGTCTGAAGCAGGCCCATGGTTTCGTCGCTAAGTACTTGCTGAGCCTGACTTAGGTTTTCTTTGATAGACTCTACATTGCTAAGTGCCTCCTGTTCTGCTTCCAAAGCCTGAATATTTACAGTATCGAGCTTAGCAGACAGCAACTCTTCCAACAAAAACTGATTGTAATCTGCCTCATCATTCGAAATTTTTGCTTCTTGTTGTAGAAGTGTCAATCTCTTCTGTTTCTGTTTATAAGACTCAAATTCTGCACGATAAGACTTCAATATTTCCAAATTACCCGCTACTGCATCTACGAATTGTAACAAAAAGCCATCTTGAGTTAATGCCAATGTCTGGTGCTGAGAGTGAACATCTATAAGCTGCTTTCCGAGCTTTTGTAATGTCTGCAAATTGACTGGGCTATCATTTACAAAGGCACGAGATTTTCCACTAGGCAAAATTTCACGCCTTAGGATACTTGTCGCTTCATAATCCAGATCTTGGTCTCGAAAAAAAGATTGTAATTCGTACTTAGATATGGAAAACTCTGCCTCTATTACACATTTGGCCTCGGCATTGCGAAGCGCAGACATATCCGCCCTATTTCCCAATACCAACCCAAGACCTCCGAGCAGAATAGATTTTCCTGCCCCTGTCTCACCAGTAATAACAGAAAAACCGTTTTGGAAGTCCATTTCCATTTCGGTTATCAAAGCGTAATTTCTAATGCGAAGGGATTGTAACACGTTTCCTTTTTCTATTTATAAGGTAAAGATAAATGATATTTTTGTGCTACAAAATTTACAAGGAATAGTTCGTACCAAATATTGTTGTACAAGCTCATTTTTTTTTAAAATTCTATTGCAAGAATAAACCTAATACTTGATTTCTTTCCATTCGTTGGAATAAATAGGCGCTACCCGCATCAATACTTCCAACAAACGCTTGACATCTACTTTGGGGCCGTCTGAAAACAAATTCACGATTTCGGTAGTTTTTGCATCAAAAAACGTTTGGATGAGAAAGGCATTGGGTCTGCGCTTTACCAATGGATCCAACAAACGCATAGATCCTGCAATTGTCTGCTTGGCAGTTACTGCTTTTGACGCCATGATATCTAAACCTTTACGGTGATAATTGTACATCAAAATACGATATTCTCTAAAAGCATTAGACATCAAATTATCTATGAGGATAAAACGATTTCTATTGCCATCATTTCTCTTCCATCCACTGTAGTTGGTACCCTGGGCCATGGATGCAATTGCTTGTGCTTTTTCAAAATACGGACTTCCACCTTCCAAAGAAAAGGTGTCTCCGTCCATACCTAAAACAATATATACATAATAGGATATTACCGCAACTAGGTTGGAATCTATATTGTTTTCGTTATAGATCAGCGGCTCAAACTCTGTATATTCAAATCTAAATTGTTTGTCATTATAATTAAATACTGGAGTTTCATAGCTTGTACCGTATACTGGACGTGTAGATTGTACTTGAATGGTTGCACCAAAACGATCCCCTTCAAATTCCTGAATATTGATTTGCATATTACAATTTACCTTTTCTTGTAATTTGTAAATTTTATTTGTCCATTTCGTTTTATTGACAAATTCGTTTAGTGCACGTTCCAAAGTATTAAATACCTGCTGGTTGGTCTGTGAAATTTTGTCGGAGTTGACCACTATAGAAGCATTCAACTCTTGGGAGTAGCTTTTCCAGCTAATTAAGATACAAAAACATATTATGAGGAAGTTACGCATATTCGTTTTTCTATTTCGTTACAGATATCCACCGCTACATCGGCTTTACTTTTTAAACTAAACGAACAAATCTGTAAATTCTTATCTATAAAACGAATTTTATTTGTAGGATGTCCAAAGCCCGCTCCCTTATCATTTAAGGAATTGAGTACGATGGCATCCAAATTTTTGCGTTGTAATTTATCTTTAGCATTTGCTTCTTCGTGTTGGGTTTCTAGTGCAAAGCCTACCAAAAACTGCGTGTTTTTTATCTGACCCAAGCTTGCTAAAATATCCTTGTTTTTTATCAACTCTAAAGTTATTATTTCAGACTTTTTCTTGATTTTTTGAGCAGCCATTTCCTTGGGCCTATAATCCGAAACGGCGGCTGCACAAATGACTATATCTGCATCAGAAAAATTCTCATGTGAAGCACGATACATCTCTTCTGCACTTATCACTGACACCAAATTTATATCCGAATTCACCTTGTGCGAAGATGGGCCCAAAACTAGGGTGACTTCAGCTCCTAAAGTTGCTGCTCTTTTGGCGAGCTCTACACCCATAAGGCCAGAAGAATGATTTCCAATAAAGCGTACGGGATCAATGGCTTCATAAGTGGGACCAGCCGTTATTAATACTTTTTTACCCAACCAAGGTAGATTTTTTCGAATATGATTATCGATAAAATCAAATATCTCATTGGGCTCTGCCATACGACCTTTGCCTTCTAGCCCACTAGCCAAAAAGCCAGTTCCCACTGGAATTATTACATGTCCAAAACCCTCTAATTTACCCAAAGAATGTTTTGTACTAGGATGTTGGTACATATCCAAATCCATAGCTGGAGCAATATATACCGGACATTTTGCGGAAAGATAAGTCGCCATTAGCAAGTTATCTACTATACCGTTTACCATTTTCCCCATGGTATTGGCCGTGGCAGGGGCTATAATCATATAATCTGCCCATAGCGCTAAGTCCACATGGTTGTTCCATAATCCGGCTTCTGTATTTTCTTCGTCTACAAACTGGCTATAAACTGGATTCTGAGAAAGCGTACTTAGAGTTAGCGGTGTTACAAAATCTGCTGCACTTGGCGTCATCAATACTTTTACTTCTGCACCGACTTTTTTAAAAAGCCGAACCAAATACGTGGATTTATAGGCGGCAATTCCCCCACTGATTCCGAGTAAAATATGCTTCCCCTGGAATACAGACACTAAGCTTCTTTTTCGGTGTTTCTGTAGTAAATTTTATCTTCCAACCACTCTTCTATGGCCAAGGCGTGTGGCTTTGGTAGTTTTTCGTAAAAGCGAGATACCTCGATTTGCTCTTTGTTTTCAAAGATTTCTTCCAAACTGTCGTTATAGGTTGCAAACTCCTCCAACTTCTCTATCAGCTCTTTTTTGATTTCTCCATTTATCTGTACCGCTCTTTTAGCAACTATAGAAATGGCTTCATAAATATTGTCTGTTCCAGCATCAAATTCATTTCGATTGATCGTAACGGTGGATGTTGGCGCATTTACTTTCTTTAAATCATTGGTTTTCATAATACAAACTATTTAGAGAATTGTTGTAATCTTTTATTGATATCACTTATGTTTTTATCCGCCTTTTTACGGAATTTCGATTCTGGAAAATACCGAACAAAGGCATCATAATACTCTTGGGCCGTTTCTAATCTTTCTTGCAAAACAGATTGAATACTTACCTTTGCCAATTCATAGCTAGCTTCAAATCTATAAAAAAGCGCTTCTTCTCTATAGTCTGATCCTGGATAGTCTGCTATAAAATTATTAAAAGAAGCTACCGCAGCACGGTAATTTACCAGACGATAACCACCCAATTTCAAATACTGTTTTGAAATATCCAACGCCTTGTATTCCAGTTTATTAGTCAGCTCTTTTGCCATAGCATTGGCTTCACTCAAAAAGGGAGAATCTGGATAGGTATTTATAAATACCTGAAGTTTTTCTATTGCTTCTTTTGTCTCGGTTTGGTCTATAGTGTATTTTGGCGACTCCATATACAAGGATTTCGCCCCCATAAACATGGCTTCTACTACCTTATCACTCTTTGGGTAAGCTCTATAAAAACGTTCGTATTCGTAAGCAGCCAATTGATATTTTTCTAATTCGAAATGGGTGTTTGCATAAAAATACAAGATTCTTTCCCCTTGCGGCTTTCCTATATAATCTTTGTGGATTTGATCATAAAGCCTATTGGCCCTTTTGTAATCTTTTTCTTGGTATAGCTTCTCAGCTAACTCGTACTTTACCTTTACTTCTTCGCTTTTTAAGGCCTTTTGATAAGGGCTACAACTAGAGTTAATCCACAAGGCAATAATCGCTATAAACAGTCGCTTCATCATTTTAAACATTCGGCAAAAATAATCAAATAATAACTATAATAAAAACATTTTTTCTAGTGCTAATATATCCTTTCCTTGGAGCTATAAAAACCTATACTGTATGTTTTAGCTAATATTTAACGAAAATCAGGCGATATTTAATAAAGTATTGGCTTTTAAATAGCTTTTAATTTTGTCTTGCAATACTGGCGAAGCTGCAATAAGTGGCAAGCGCACCTTCGAACTCTTAATTATTTGCAATTGTTCTAATAAATTTTTGATTCCAGCAGGATTACCTTCTTCAAATATCAAATCAATTACCGACATGAGTTTATACTGCAAACTATAAGCCGCATCCACTTCCCTTCTCAAGCCCAAACGGATCATTTCACTAAAATCCGACACCAATGCCTGTCCCAATACCGAAATCACTCCAGCCCCTCCTGCCAATGTTGAAGCCAATGCTGTGATATCATCGCCAGAAATTACCAAAAAATCTTTAGGGGTATGACGTATCAAGTCATAAGTTTGCACCATATCCCCTTTTGCCTCTTTAATACCTATTATTTGATCACAATCCTTCGCCAATCGAGCAACTGTAGCCGCCTCTATATTGGAGGCCGTCCTACTCGGAACATTGTATATGATTATTGGTAATGGACTATGTGTAGCTACTTTTACAAAATGCTGATAAATCCCCTCCTGTGTCGGCCGATTATAATACGGAGACACAGACAATATCGCATCAAAACCTTGCAAATCTAATTGCTGTAGGGCATCTACAACAGCCTGAGTATGATTTCCTCCTATCCCGACTACCAGCGGAACCCTCTTGGCATTAGCAGCTACCACAGTCTTTGCCACCAATTGTTTTTCTTGTTTACTCAGAGTTGCTGTTTCTGCAGTAGTTCCCAAAACCACCAAATACTCTACACCATCGTTTACGCAATGGTGCACCAAAGCCTCTAAGGAGGCGCAATCTATGGAACCATCTTCCAAAAATGGGGTAACCAATGCCACTCCCGTACCATAAAATTTTTTCATTTCTAATGTAAATCTAAATCTCCTTTAAAATCTTTAGATACTTTACCAATTCCTCTTCAAACCTGCTAAAGCTATTTACTTTATTGCTCAAAATCAAATTGTTAATATCCTCTTCTACAGAACTAAAACCTACTTTCAATCGAGATTTAGCTTTTGAAGACATTAGCATTAGGGGTAATATAGGTTGGTGATAATAATTGATGAGAAGATCAAAATCGTAACTGAGAAACTCCAAAGCATAACCATTTTTGATTTCACCTCTCCATCCCAAATCTTTTTCCGAAAACATCGGAACGGAAAATCGCTCAATATTATCGACTTGATGCCGATAACCAAGTATCTTTATAGCATTGCTCTTTAAACGCAAGCGTTCTGACAATTCGTAAAAAATAGCGATATCTTCTACCCAATCCAAATCCACCAAACACCCCAATGAACGTATCCCTTCACCAGCTTTTCTACTACTCTGATTGTCAAAAGAAAGCTGTTTTTTTAATGTTTTGTAACCAGCTTTGTGTTTTAATCCTTTTAAAATCATGTATATTTACATTTTTACAAATGTAAATAAAAACTGTTGATGCAAAGATCAATCAATTCTTAAAATTTCCTATATATAAAAATGAAACATTTTGTTGTATTTGTAACAATTTTACTTTTCTTCTCCTGTCAATCAAGAAAAACCCATGTTCAAAAAATAACTAGTCAAAGAGTAACAATTGACAATAAGCAAACTACTAAGCAAGAAATCGAATCCCTTATTCTTCCTTACAGAACCAAATTGAATAACGTAATGGATAGCGTACTGTGCTATGCACCCAAATCATTCCTAAAAGACGATGGAGAGCTCCAGAGCACAGCAGGCAACCTCATGGCAGATATAGTCTACCAACAAGCCGACAAGGTATTTTATAAAAGACACCAAAAGCATATCGATTTTGTTTTATTAAATCATGGAGGCATTCGCTCTATAATATCGAAAGGCCCCGTGAAGACTCGTAACGCCTATCAAATCATGCCTTTCGAAAACGACATAAGCATTGTAGCCATGAAAGGAATCGTCATCAAAGACATTATAGCCTTTTTGCAAAAAAGTAAAAGAGCACACCCTGTTTCAAAGCAAATACAAATCGAATTAAACCATGACTACAGCCTGAAGGCAGTTCAAATCAACAAAAAGCATATTGCAGATCAACAAACATATTATGTAGCTACTTCTGACTATTTGGTAAAAGGTGGCGACCAGATGGGATTCTTCGCCAACAAAAACAAAGAATATCGTTTGCAATATAAAATACGTAACGCAATCATCGATTACTTCACTAAAGTAGACACTATTTACCCTATTATAGACAAGCGTTTTATTAGAATACATTAATTTTCATGGAAAGAAGAGATTTCATAAAAAAAACTGGAGCAACCACCCTCGGTTTAGCTCTCAGCAGCTGGAGCATCCATGCCCAGCCAAAAAAAGCTAGAAAACATATTACCATTTTGCACACCAACGACGTGCACAGTCACATAGATCCTTTTCCTGCCGACCATTCTAGAAACCCCAATCTAGGCGGTGTTGCCAGACGTGCTTCACTTATTGATTCTGTCCGCAAAGAAAACCCCAACACTTTGCTTTTTGACGCAGGTGACATTTTTCAAGGAACCCCATATTTTAATTTCTATGGGGGCGAACTGGAGTTTAAACTCATGAGCAAATTGCAATACGATGCAGCCACTATTGGCAACCACGATTTTGACAATGGAATCGATGGACTTTATGCACAATTGCCTCATGCAAAATTTGAACTTCTATCTGCCAATTACAATTTTGAAAATACCGTGCTGGACACCCACGTCAAACCCTATAAAGTTTTTGTAAAAGACGGTATACGCATTGGTGTATTTGGATTAGGCATCGAACTCAACGGCTTGGTACTGCATGAACTCTACAAAGAAACAGAATATCTAAGCCCTATAGAAATCGCACAAGATATCAGCAAAAAACTCAAAAAAGATGAAAACTGCGATCTGATAGTTTGCCTATCCCATCTAGGATATGACTACAAATCCAACAAGATGTCGGATTTGAAGTTGGCAGCAAATACCGAAAATATTGATTTAATTATTGGTGGACATACCCATACTTTTTTGAAAAAACCCACTATAGTAAAAAACAGAAAAGATCAAAATGTACTCGTAAACCAAGTAGGTTGCTATGGTTTACACCTAGGGCGTCTTGATTTTTATTTCGATCAAAGTAGCAAAGAGGTAAAAACCACTACAATAATTGTATAACTACAATTCTACAAACGAATCCTTTTTCTCAATCCTTAGCAATATAACATAGTGCTGTACGGCATAATGCATACACGAAAAACTAAATACGGTTATGATTTGCAATAATAGAGAAACCCCAAAAAACATACTCAAAGCAGTATTGATAGTCCCCCCTAGCAACAATGTGCCAGCCAACAAAGCTGACGCACTGATTTTGTTGCGCTGATGGAAATACACAATAAGTGTACTCACAAAAAATAGCACAACCAACCAGCCATACACAAAAACATAAAACAGATCTGGCGTCAAGCGAAACAAACCAGTCACAGACAACCAAAACAACAAAGTGGTCACAATAAGCAAGATTAAATAGTACTGTAAGCGTAGCTTGGTCACCAATGGCCAAAGCAATACAATATAAAGCAAAACCCCTCCACTGTAACAGACCATTCCTAGATTCTGCTCTTCTACATAATGCATATTAAAAAGACACACTCCCATAAACGTAAGAACACTTGAAATCAAATAAATTAAATTCCATTTTCTTTGACTAAAAACGTACCAAACAATCAAAAACGGTACCGGAAAATAGGTAGTTATCTTTCTATCAATCCAATCTGGAAACCACACACCAAAAGTATCAAGGCACACGATGAGCACAAACAACAAAATCCAAACCACTCTATTCATACTTCTAGGGGAAAACACTTCTATTCGAAATTAACAAACCTAGAAGAGACTTAATTTAGTTTTCGACACAATGCAGCTTTTTCAGGACATAAACTCTAACAAACAGAAAAAAAACAAGCTTTACAGCTTTTTTTAACTTTAAATTGTATTTATAGGTTTATTAGACTATATTTACAAAATATAGGCTTTTGAAACTATATAAAAAACAACACACTAATAGTCAGCAATATGTACGCAGTAATATCTGGAGACATCATCACTTCCAGTCATATCGACACACAAGACAAAACACATATAGAAGACCAACTTCTTCAACTCCTGCAACAATTCGTGCAAACCAATAAGCTATATGGAAGACTCATAAAAGGAGACTATATAGAATGTGTACTCGCAAGACCAGAGGAAGCATTGCGATACGCATTAGCCCTAAAATTCTTCCTAAAAAGTATCTCTTTAAAACACAGCAAAGACAAAAGAGTAAAATGGTTCAAGATGCACGCTTTGCGCCTTGCCATAGGATTTGGAGACCTAAGTAGGTTCGACATAGAAAAAGGACGCATAGACGGTGAGGCGATTTACCTATCTGGACGGAGCATTGCACAACAATCTACTCACCACAAAAAACGTATTATCATCAAACGAACCTTGTTTTTTGCTTCCCCATTGGAAGATCTCAACCACAATTGTAATACTATTTTTGAACTCTTAGACTATATCGCCAGCAAAGCAACATCAAAACAAAGTCGCATCCTATATTTAAAACTCCTATCTTTGAAAGAGAAAGAAATAGCTGATCAATTAAATATAAGTCAAGCCGTAGTAAACCAACAATCCATCTCAGCCGGATGGAATAGCATTGAAAGCGCTGTAACTTATTTCAACCAATTAATTAAAGAAAGAAACACATGAAATACACCACATTGATTATCCTGCAGATTATCGCATTCATGATCACATCGTATTACCTATTTCCAAATGCACACAAAAAAAAGTACTATAAACGAAGTTTTTACAGCTTGTATCTCGCCAAACAAAGTGTAACATTAAGCCTCTTAGCTTGGCTCTTTTCTTTTCAATTAGAATTCCTGCCTTTCGCCATCCTTATAGGAGTTATTCACTTCATATTAAGTGGTTGCTTGTCTGCACTAAAAAAACAAAGACTTTTATCCAAATTTTCATTTTTCCTTCTTGAAGGCACCAAAATCATCAGCATATTACTCATTTGCCTATTATTTAAACACTTACACCTACAAGAAAACACCATGAGTTGGCTTCCAAAAAACAAAACACTTTGGATTGGATTGTGTTATATATTTTGCATGATACCAGCAAACCAATGGATACGTGAATTTTTTAGAATATACAGACTCAAGCAACACAAAAAAGAAAACAAAACCGAAGACACCAATGCTGGTAGACTCATAGGAGTTTTGGAAAGAATTTTGGTCACGACTTTTGTGATTTCCAACCAATTTGCCGCAGTTGGATTTTTAATTGCCGCCAAATCTATCTTACGATTTCAAGATCATGAAACCCTAAAAACAGAATATGTTCTCATAGGCACTATGCTTAGCTTTGGTACAGCCATCATACTTGCCCTGTTAGCCAATACCATAGCGTGAAGAAAAACTTCAATCCGTCAGCATCTTAGCAAACTCCGTTTCACTGATAATAGACACACCCAATTTCTCAGCTTTTTCTCTTTTGCTAGGTCCCATTTTATTTCCTGCAACCAAATACGAAGTTTTGGAAGAAATCGAAGAAGACACCTTACCTCCATTATCTTCTATCAATTTTTTCAATTCTTTTCTACTCCATTGTTCAAACACACCAGAAACCACAAAACTATTCCCAGTCAATAAATCCGTAGTGTTGGCCAAATCTTCTTCCGACAAGGCAAATTGCAAACCGTATTCTTTCAATCGAGCCAACAACACCAAATGCGCTTCTTCCCTAAAGAACTGATAAACCGATTGTGCTATGCGCTCCCCTATTTCATCCACAGCCTCCAATGATTCTAGATCTGCTCCTTGCAAAGCTTCAATGGTTCGAAAAGCTTTTGCCAATTTTTTTGCAACGGTCTCCCCAACATATCGAATCCCAAGAGCAAACAAAACCCGCTCAAAAGGTATCCGTACAGAAGCCTTCACCCCCATCACCAAATTATTAGCCGATTTTTCTGCCATTCGTTCTAAAGGCAACAAATCCGACACCTCCAAAGTATACAGATCCGCATAATCCTTTATCAATCCAGCAACCACCAACTGACTAACGGTTTCCGCCCCTAAACCCTCGATATCCATAGCCTTTCTCGATATGAAATGCTGTATTCGACCACTAATCTGTGGAGCGCATCCAAGAGCATTAGGACAATAATGCTGTGCCTCCCCAGAATGTCGTTGCAAAACACTTCCACACTCTGGGCAATTGGAAATATATTTTACTTTTACAGAAGACACCAATCGCTTACTCAAATCTACCCCTACAATCTTGGGAATAATCTCCCCTCCCTTTTCCACAAAAACCATATCACCGACTCGAACATCTAATTTTTCAATTTGATCTGCGTTGTGCAAAGAGGCACGTTTCACTATAGTTCCAGCTAAAGAGACTGGAGCTAAATTAGCAACCGGAGTAATCGCTCCTGTTCGACCGACCTGATAACTTATAGATTCTAATTTCGTTGACACTTGTGCAGCCTTAAACTTATAAGCCATTGCCCATCTCGGAGCTTTTGCTGTAAAACCAAGCTCTTCCTGTTGTTGTAAATTGTTGACCTTTATCACCACCCCATCGATTTCGTAAGCCAAATCAAAGCGATGCTTTTCCCAATAAGAAACAAAAGCAATCACTTCCTCCAAATTACCTGCCAATTTGGCAACTTCTGGAACTTTAAAACCCAAAGATCGAGCCTTATCCAAACTTTCATTCTGCGTTTGTACAAAAGGCCTATCCGACACCATACTATACAACAAACACTCCAAAGGTCGCTGAGCAACTTCCGCACTATCTTGCAATTTCAAACTCCCAGAAGCAGTATTCCTTGGGTTGCTATATGGCGCCTCTCCATTGTCCAATCGCGCAGCATTCATGGCCTCAAATCCAGCAAAGGGCAAAACGATCTCCCCTCTAATATCGAATCGTTGCGGAAAATCTCCCACCAATTGAAGCGGAACAGTCTTTATGGTTCTAATATTGGCTGTAACATCATCTCCTTGCACTCCATCACCACGAGTTACAGCACGCAAAAGCTTCCCATCCTGATAGGTAATACTGATAGAAGCTCCATCATACTTCAACTCGCAAGTATATTGTAAATCAACCACCCCAAGAACACGATGCATCCGCGCTTCCCATTCTTTTAAATCCTCTAAAGAATAGGAGTTGTCCAAACTATACATGCGATAATCGTGCTGTACAGTATCAAATTTTTTAGTAATAGCACCCCCCACACGCTGACTCGGAGAATTGGGATCGAATTGCTCTGGATACTTTGCCTCCAAAACCTTCAACTCTTCCAGCAACATATCAAATGTATAATCCGATATTGAAGGATTATCTAAAACATAATACGCCCTATTATGAGCAGATAACTCTTTTCGCAATTGCTTCAACCTTTCTATTTCTTTGTTTTTTATCATATATCTATGTATTTCCCAATTTCCACTGGGCTCGCAACATGCGATCATTGCCAAAAATATCTTTTTTTAATTGGATAGCACCATACCCCAGATCTTCCATCAGCACTACCATTTGCTCACCAAGATACTGATTGATTTCAAAATACAACCAGCCTTCATCTCGCAACCAATACTTTTTTGCTTTTTGCGCTATAAACCTGTAAAAAATCAAAGGGTCTTTGTCTTCTACAAACAAAGCCATATCTGGCTCCTTACCCAAAACATTTTCTCGCATCTGGCTTTTTTCTGATACCCTAACATAGGGCGGGTTAGAAACCACAACATCCATTTTCTCTTCAAGAAAATCTCCTTTATGCTCTAATATATCTATTTGTGAAAATTGAACACTCGTCCCCAAATTCCTATCGTTTCTTTTCGCCACCTCAAGAGCATCGATAGATTTGTCAATTGCCCATACATCTGCTCCAGCCAAAGCTTGAGCCAAAGAAATAGCAATACAACCGCTACCAGTACCTACATCCAAAATGTATTTTTGAGCCACCGTAGCCTCTTGCAAAATCCAATCCACAAGCTCTTCTGTTTCTGGCCTCGGAATCAACACCGACGAATTCACAAAGAAGGTCTCCTGATAAAAGGGAGCTTGACCTACTATATATTGGATAGGGACAAAACCCTGTAATGCCTTCATCGCATCTCGAAATTTCTCCACCATCTCTTGGTCAATTTCAATTTCTGGTCGAAAAACCAAATCATATCTTCGCATAGACAACCAAGCATCTAACAACACCCCCAAAAAACCTTCCACCTCAGAGGAAGGATATATCCCCTCTAGAGATTCCTGAAACTCTTTTTTTAAATCTAATAAAAACATTATAAATCTTTCATCATCCAAACAGGACAAGCATTATGCCCCGTACAACCCATAGGAGCATCTAAATAGTAAAAACCATATTTTTTGTAAACCGCTTGTGCAGCTTCCATATACGGCATGGTCTCCAAATAGCATTGGGTATACCCCATGTTTTTGGCAGCTTGCAAGCACAATCGCAACAGTCTAGACCCGACTCCTTTACCTCTGGCTTGCTCCAAAAAATACATTTTTTGCAATTCACAAATCGACGGGTTCTCTGTATCTAAAGGCCCGATCCCAGCCCCTCCAACTACTACTCCATCCAAAACTACTACATAATAAACACGACCTTCTTTTTGATAGGACTCATACATACAATCTAGAGTCTTATCCGAATAAGCTGTTCCTATTTTTGGCGCGCCCAAATCCATCAACACCTTCTGCACTACCTTCTTTACCATTTGGTTATCCTCGAGTACAATTTCTCGTATCGAAATTTCTCCCATAGCTTCTCTATTAATATCTTATTTTTGCATGGTGAATATACATGAAAAATTTATAAATAGAGCTGTACAAATTGCTAAAAATGGGCAAGAATTTAGTATTCCAAACCCATCTGTGGGTTGCGTGATTACGCACCAAGACACTATTATCGGAGAAGGCTTTAGCAGCGAAGCGGGTGGTTTTCACGCCGAAGTAAACGCCATTCGATCGGTAAAGAATCAATCCCTACTCCCCTTTTCCAACTTATATGTCACTTTAGAACCATGTAGTCATTTTGGAAAGACACCTCCTTGTGCCAATTTAATCATCGAAAAAAACATCCCAAATGTTTTTATAGGCACTTTAGACCCCAACCCCTTGGTAGCAGGCAATGGTGTAAAACTACTTAGGGAAGCTGGAATACAAGTTCAGATCGGAATCTTAGAAGGCAAAGTAAAAGAACATCATAAGCGTTTTTTGTGCTTCCACAGCAATAAAAGACCATTTATCTTCCTCAAATGGGCTCAAAGCGTCGATGGTTTCTTGGCCCCACGGCCAGAAAAAAGAAACCATCAAGCACCTGTCTGGCTCTCCAATCCTTATAGCAGACAACACACCCACAAAATGAGAGCCACAGAACAAAGTATCATGGTAGGCACCAATACAGCTTGGAGCGACAATCCAAGTCTAACCACCAGAGAATGGTCGGGCAACAACCCCGTTCGTGTTCTCATCGACAAAAACTGTAAAGTCTCTCCAAACGCAAACGCTCTAAACTCCATGAGCAAGAGCATAGTATTCAATCATATTGTAGAAAAAAAAACAATCAACATCCACTATAAAAAAATTGATTTTGACGCAAATATTATTCTACAAATTTTAGACCATCTTCACCATATTCAAATCCAAAGCCTTATTGTAGAAGGCGGGGCAATAACTCTACAATATTTTTTGGAACAAAACCTTTGGGACGAAGCTTGGATTTACGAAAGCTTGGAGTACTTAAAACAAGGAATAAAAGCCCCTAAAATCCAAAATACACCACAACAAACCATATCGATACAAAACAACCAACTTCACATCTATAAAAATGATTAAAAACATTGTATTTGATTTTGGAGATATCTTTATCAATCTCGACAAAGAAGCCACAGAACGAGAAGCCCTAGCAGCAAAAATAAACAATAGTCTCCGGCCAGAATTGCAGATCTATCACGATTATGAAACTGGAGACATCTCTACTAAGGAATTTTTAAATCAACAGAAACCGATGTTACCAAACTGTAATGAAAAAGAATTGGGTCAAATCTGGAATGCCATTGTCAAAGACTTTCCTCTACACCGATTGAAGTTTATCGAAGATTTGGCAGCCGCAAAAACACATAGATTATTTCTCTTGAGCAACACCAATAGCCTTCATATCGAAAAAGTAATAGAAAATATGGGGGACGCCAATTACAATAGATTTCAAAACTGTTTTGAAAAATTCTACCTTTCTCACGAAATTGGCTTTAGAAAACCAAACCATTCCATCTATCATTTTGTCACAAAAGAAAATCAACTACAAGCCAACGAAACCTTATTTATAGACGATACCAAGATCAATACCGATGCAGCAGCAGCTTATGGATGGCATGTTTGGAACTTACAACCCGGAAAAGATGATATTGTAAATCTATTCGATTTAGATATATTTAAAATATGATATATCTCGCCATTAGCATCTTACTCAATAGCCTTCTATTTGTCATTTTCAAGTTGTTTCTGCGCTATCAAATCAATAGCCTACAAGCTATCATCACCAACTATGTGGTAGCAGCTATACTCGGTTATGGTTTTGGTGGCGGAAATTATGATTTAGGAACAATCCTCAATAGCCAATGGCTCATAGGTAGTTTGATATTGGGGCTAATATTTATCAGCACTTTTCTTATTTTAGCAAAAACCACCCAAAACGGAGGACTTACCATGGCTAGTATTGCTAGCAAAATGTCCGTAGTTATACCTGTAATCTTCGCTTTTGTCGTCTACAACGACCAAGTCCAATACAGCAAACTCATCGGCATCATTATCGCATTGATAGCAGTATACCTCACTTCAACATCCAATCAGCAGTCTGGGCTTCAAAAAAACCAATGGCATTTGCCTGTCTTATTGTTTCTCGGCGCTGGAATACTGGATACGCTCCTCAAGTATATAGAACAATCGTTTGTTCCCAAAGATCAAATCCCACACTATAGTGCCACCATATTTGCATCTGCATTTTTATTTGGCTTCTTATACAAAATCACCTTCAAAAGGTCGGCTTGGGAACTCAAAAGCATACTAGCGGGGATACTACTTGGAATTCCAAATTATTTCTCCATTTATTTTCTCATCAAAGCATTGCAATTTCAAGGACTTGAAAGCTCGGTGGTATTCCCTATAAATAATATAGGCGTGGTATTAATAACCAGTTTAATAGGTTTTTTAATTTTTAAAGAAACATTAGAAACCAAAAATTGGCTTGGCATCATACTATCTATTATCGCTATCTTGCTCATCGGTTTCTCCGTTTAAAAAACACAAAATGAAAGACACTTACCTCACTATAGCCTCGCCAGTTGAAGACATTCTATTTAAGGACAAAGGAAGCAAGTTTTTGGGATTTGCATATCCAGTACAAAACGAAAAGGAAGCCCTAGCAGTACTTTGCACACTCAAAGACAAACACCCAAAAGCGACACACCATTGCTATGCTTGGCAAATAGGAAGCGTACCAAATACACAATATAGAGCAAACGACGATGGTGAACCTGCCAATACAGCAGGCACCCCTATTTATGGTCAGATACAATCTTTCGAACTCACTAATATATTTATAGTGGTCATTCGCTACTACGGAGGCACTAAATTGGGTGTAAGAGGATTGATAAACGCTTACAAAACCACAGCCAAAACAACATTGGGTGAAGCAAAAATCATCACAAAAATTCTCAAGACAATTTTACAAATACAGTTTGAATATGCACTGATGAACAAAGTACAGCGAATCATAAAAAGTCAACAGCTAGAAATACACCAACAGGAGTTGACCCAAAATTGCACTTATACCTTATATGTCAGACAAAGTGAATTACAAAAAGTAAAGGATCAATTCGCCTCTATCTTTGGAGTAAAAATATACTAGCGCATTTTTTGTAGAATTTCTTCTGGACAGCGAATGGGCTTTTTACTATACTTATCCAAAAAAGCCAAAATGGTTTTGGCAGTTACCAACAAGTCCCCATCTTGATTGAAAATCTCATAGTCAAAGGCAATTTTCACACTAGGCAACTTATTTAAAACGGTTCTAATTGTGAGTGTATCATCGTACATAGCCGAACGTATAAACCTGGCCTCCAGAGAAATTACTGGCAATAGTATACCGTCTTCTTCCATATTTTTATAACTAATACCTAAATCTCGCAACCACTCAATTCTCCCTATTTCAAGGTATTGCGCATAATTCCCATGATATACCACCCCCATTTGGTCGGTTTCACCATATCGTACTCTAATTTGACATTCATGCTTTTTCATAATGCTAAATTCGATAAAATACCAATTTATACGAAGAAAAAAACCTTCTTTTTTTAATTAAAAATATTGTATATTCACCATGCAAAAAAAAAAG
>JAOXRU010000530.1 GCA_025800395.1 Flavobacteriaceae bacterium | reverse complement strand
GTCGGGCCGGCACATAAAATAAATTTCCTGTGCGACTTTGTTTTAGACCACTATACTAAACGAAAAAATCCTTCACATGCATGCTACATATACAGCGTGGGGATTAAATTCGGGAAAAATATGTAATAGCACTTTTTGGCCCCAAAAAGAAACAAATAAGGCCTATATTAGTCCCAAAACATATGTCTGGTCTCTTGTGCATCAAACAAGATCAAATACAGCATCCTAGGCAGTAGGAGGTGTGAGCTAGAACTTTTTGAACAAGACCACTCTATTCCAGATCTTGAAAACAGGAGCTTGGCCAGCTTGAAGATGTTGAGTAAAGAGTTCATCCTCATCCTGTATTCTGTTCTTTGGGTCAAAAGCTCCCCTGATTCTTGATGTATACACCTTTGGCAATACATACTAGCAGTTATACCATAATTTGCCCAAGAAAATGGCCTGCACTGACCTTTAAATGAGAGCAGGTCATTTTTTCATGGTCATGCCAAATGAAAATTTTGGAAAATCATTCTGTACTTCCCCTTAACTTGTCAACTACCTCCTAATATGCCCTAATATAATCATTTATTATCTTGGGATCAATATCTGACCAATGCTTTTCCAATTAATCCACTCTAAGAAATTTCAGAGCAAATCTTATCCGAGGCCTTGGTCCAAAAAGGGCCAAAAATCTCCAAATTGGGATTTAAGGCCTCTTGGGAAAAAGAGTCTGTGACTCATATTTGGAGGAATTATTTAACTCTAATGGCATTTTTAAGTGTGTGAGAGGTCTGTGCAATGCCTCATAGCCCAAAAACAATCCAAAAGGTAAAAATATGGCACCTGAGAATAAAAATAGGCCATTTTTACCACCATGCCAAAGGACAAAAATTAATTTTTTTGGCGCTTTATAATTCCAATATTTTGGGATTCCTTGGACTCTAATGGGCTGAAATACTTCAAGCAAGGTCTAAATATTGATATCCAAAAGTGCTGTTTATCAAAATATTATTGATATTGGAGTATTTAACGTTTTCCGTTTTCCTGAACTTAATCCCCACGCTGTATATTCCAAAAAATCCACTAGCCGCTGCCAACGTGGCCACCTACCCGGTCCTTGTCGCCGCTGGTGGCG
>JAOXRU010000505.1 GCA_025800395.1 Flavobacteriaceae bacterium | reverse complement strand
AATACCAACTATAAGCGACAAAAACGTCATCCCTTTGGAAAACCCCATAATACGCCCAAACATTTCTCCTAAATTAAAAGAGCCTATGGCACGTTCGTCTTCTGGATGAATACTATGTATTTTTCTAAGCGTTGTCTTAATATCTTTTTCTACCTGAACAACATCTACATCGTCGTAGGCAGCAATAGCAAACCACCCCACATTGTCGCCTGTATTATAAATTCGCTGAAAAGTAGTGAAAGGAATATGAATATCGGTATCGCTATCCATGCCACCACCTTCTTTGTACTTTACAACACCAACTACCTGAAAATAAATATTATCGATACGAATAAACTCACCCACCGCCTTTTCTCCTTTTTGAAAAAGATCTGCTTCTGCTTTTTCGCCTATTACACAAACTTTTCTACGATATTTGATATCCTCGTCGTTTAGGAAGCGTCCGCCATTATAAATCTGCTTGGTGGCAATTTTAGAAGAAACCGGATAATCCCCATACACACTATAATTGTCGGAATGTT
>JAOXRU010000482.1 GCA_025800395.1 Flavobacteriaceae bacterium | reverse complement strand
TGGGTCGGGCTATTCGTTTGTAGTAGGTAGCCTTTGCCAAAGCTTTACTAGCCCTGCGTGGGCTTCCTTTGGTCGCCTCCGCGGGCAAGTGCAGCTACTTGGCACAGACTACCTAGCTACCACTACTATCCCTCACGCTAGTACTACAGTCCCACCTAGCTTATTTGTGCCACCCTTAGCACAATAGTCCTACGCACCATAGGAGTAATAAAGTAACAGATAGAACACTGGATGTGAAGGTATAAAATTTTTGAAAAGAAAATTATAGGTAGTTAAAAACACTAACGCCACATAGTTGCCCTTTTTTAGGGGGCTTTTGCAACGGTCTTTTATTACTAGAGTAAACAACATGGAGTTTTTTGTGCTCGCATTTTGGGAGTAGCGCAGAGGCATGTATATTTGCCAAAAAACAACATACATCTATGACCTACGAATCCCAATTGGCGCAAATCGAATTGGCGCTCAAACCGTATCGCAATGCATTGCAAAATCATGCAGTATATCATAAATTACAATCTGTAAAAAGTATTTGCACCTTTGCCGAATTGCATGTATACGCAGTTTGGGACTTTATGTCTCTACTAAAAAGTTTACAACTACACCTCACTTGCACCAATGTGCCATGGTTTCCTTCTAAAAACCCAAATTTGGCACGTTTTATAAACGAAATCGTTTTAGAAGAAGAAACAGATATAGATGCAAATGGACACATCAAAAGTCATTACGAAATGTATTTAGATGCCATGCAACAGTTGGGAGCTAGTACAAAAGGTATACACGCTTTTATGCAGGCTTTAACATCCGGTATCTCATTAAATAACGCATGGACTAACTTAGATATAGACCAACGTGTCAAAAATTTCGTAAGCTTTACATTTAATACCATAAACACCGGAAACCCACACAAAATAGCCGCCGCTTTTACCTTCGGAAGAGAAGATATCATACCCGATATATTTATCCAAATACTACAAGAAGCCGAAGACGGAGAATCCCAATACCACAAATTTATCTATTATTTAAAACGACATATCGAGTTAGACGGAGATTCCCATGGCCCCTTGTCTTTGCAATTGGTGAGTTATTTGTGTGGAAACGATGATGCCAAATGGAAGGATGTGCAAGAAGTTTCCATAAGGGCACTACAACATCGCATAGCACTATGGGATGCTATTGCCGATGCAATATAGTGCGGATTATTACTATATTGCAATACAATTACACACTATGGTGCCAATAACTTTAGAAAAAACCTATAGCGTACATAGTTTTTTAATCAATCCTACCAAGAGATTACATTTGGTAGGCCTGCTTGGTTTTTTGCAAGATATTGCCGCCGAACATGCCAATATACTGGGTTTTGGCTATGACGATATGGTGAGGTCCCAAAGCTTCTGGGTGCTGGTAAGACAAAAGCTAGTGATAGACCATTGGCCCCATTGGAACGATAAGGTGCGCATACGTACCACACCTATTCTGCCAGATGGCATGTATGCCTATAGAGAATTTGAAATATATTTGGGAGAGAAGCAAATTGGAAGTTGCAGTACTACTTGGATGGTGCTAGATGCAAATACAAGAAGACCAAAACAAGTTACATTTAAAAATGAGGTAACA
>JAOXRU010000474.1 GCA_025800395.1 Flavobacteriaceae bacterium | reverse complement strand
GGGGTCGTTTGGCAATCGAGAACCACTTTTTTTACTTCATGAATCGAAATAGCATTAATAAAGGCAGATTTTACTTTTAGCGAAGCTGCCTGGTTTCGATGGGGAAATGGTCAAGAAATGCAGAGGTGGGCGGTAGCGCGACTAAGTCCGCTACTCCGCTACTCCGCTACTTGCGGACTCTCTCAATGGTAGCGGAGTAGCGAAAGCAGTTTCCATGAGCAAAAACGTTTCGGAGTAGCGGTAGCGGACACAAAAAAATTAAAAGCGCTACCGCTACCGACGGCCCTTCGAAGAAACAGCTATTTGTACCTTTTTTCAGACAAAGGTAAAGGCAATTCAAAATATTTCATAATCTATTTGAGGTTTTGCATTTATCCACTAAGAAAGGACAGTATCTGTCACTTTTATCCAGCCCAGAGGCTATTTCAAAATTTCTCCTTGCCACTTTATATGGCAGTAAAAAAAGTTTGTTGAGGCAACGTTTACATTCGCCAGTTTGTACCTAATGATGGCCTTTTGTGATCAATGGTGGCCCCTACGAACCGGAAGGGTCCTTCTCGGATCCAATTGAGGGCCCTTACGGCTCAGAATAGATCTCCCTCTGGTACCCGACGGGATGATGGAGGGTGTCGATAGTCTATTGTGGTTAATATTTACTGTTTTCCTTTGCCCCTTCAGCTTCCGTGATGGCAAAATGATTTATTTGTCCCCAACTTTTCAACTTGAGGGTCAGCT
>JAOXRU010000463.1 GCA_025800395.1 Flavobacteriaceae bacterium | reverse complement strand
TTAGAAGTTAATAAAACGTTTATGGGTAATATGCAAGCCTTGCGCGAATCGGGCAAACGAGATTTTAAGGGAATGCAACAAATAAGAGAGGAGTACCACCTTGCTTTACAAAAAGTACTAACCGAGGCGCAATGGAAATTGTACCAAGAGCAGCAAGAAAAAAGACGAGGACGAAGAAGAGGAAGAGGGCAGAGAGGTTAGAAATGGTATTATTTCTTTGTACAATAAATAGGTTTTGGAGCAAAGACGGCTATGCCTTGGGGTAGACGCTTTAAATGGCTATTTAATGGGGTAATTTTAAGCTAGAAATGGTATTATATAACCAAGAAACCACCCTGCAAATGTGGGTAGCTTGTTTTGTGCAAATAATTTGCGTTAGGGGTAGTAGCGGCATCCTTTTTTGGCGATCGTAGGAGCCAAAAAAGATATAGCGGATGACCCGACCCCGCTTTACGCAAGGAATACCATTAAAAGAAATGGTATTACTTGCGTAAAGCGGGGGAACGCCCATATAAAATAAGACAGTACTAAAAACTTACCTAATTACTTTCGAGGGAAAACTTACAATACTTTCTGCACCATCTGCACCAACGGCGGCTACGCCAAAGAAATAGTTGTCTACAACAATGCCCTTCATGCTGTGCTTGGTCTTTTCTTTTATATAAATGGCATGGTCCCAAGTGGGAGAGGTGGTAAGTCTATAGTAAATTTTGTAGCCAACGGCTCCTTTAACGGCATCCCACTGCAAAATTGCTGCTGGTGCCACGGCACCGCCTATGGAAACGTTTTTTGGAGCAAGCGGGGCTTGTGCAATAGCAGCAAGATTAATGGCATTTACAGCTGTAAGTTTTTTTACATAAGGCATGTTTACAAACTTGTATTTGTCGCCATATTCTATACCATTCTCTAGGCGAATATCTTGGTGTTGTTGGGTGTAGTTTTCGTGCGCTTCCATAATACGTACCCCAGCAAACCCCAGGTCGTTAAAAGGTCTATGGTGTCCGCCACGCCCAAACCGATCTAGTCTGTATACCATCATGGGATTCATTTCTGGCATATAGGTTTTTGTAGTTTTGTAAATATATCTGGCTAATTGTCTGGAGATGCCATCTACTTCGCCTCCGTAAAACCTACGTGCCCTGCGCTGCGCCTCGGTTTCTGTGGGTGGTGTAGGCTCGCTAAAAATTCTAAAGCTGCGGTTGTCTATAACCCCATCTACGCCCTTTATATTTCCTATCATATCGTTATTGAGGACACCTATAAGTTCCCAATTGTTGTCTTTTGCATATTGTGCCAATCCTTTACCCCCAAAAAGTCCTTGTTCTTCC
>JAOXRU010000452.1 GCA_025800395.1 Flavobacteriaceae bacterium | reverse complement strand
CTCAATGTACGTAGCTTTCACATGTGTTTGAAACCTCTGCCTTTGGCAATACCATTGGGCGACTAATACATAGAATATTGTTATAGGATGTTAGGTGTAGAAAGAAATAAACCTAGTAAGGTCACCGTTACGTACTGGTAGTATTTTTTTTGCCTTTATCCAAGGGAAGGGTCCGGCAACAGCTGGCAAGAGGAAATAAAAGACGAAACAAAGAAGAACTTTTCCAGTTACTTTTTATTATGTAAAACCTTTCAACAAATCAATTTTTGGGGGTTCGTAAGGGTCCCCCCCACGCAGGCAATGCCAAGCCGCAGTACTCAATGCACGTAGCCTTCACATGTGTTTGATGCCACTGCGTTTGGCAAAACCATTGGGCGACTAATTGGAATTTCTAAAAAGCATCTTCAAAAATTGGAGTTCATATTCTATGTCCAGGGCCTGGATATTCTATGTATATGGTTTTTTTCCAATTTCTGAAGATGGTATATGATAGCTGCCGGTCCCAATTCCATATTCTATGTAGCCGGATTAGATTATATATACACATACACATACAATATGCATGAATGATATTGCATGATCGTATGA
>JAOXRU010000523.1 GCA_025800395.1 Flavobacteriaceae bacterium | reverse complement strand
CTGATTTGAAGCCAAAACAGCAGCTTGAATGATATTTTTTATCTTAGTTGCATCCGACGAAGTGAAATTTTCTAATTTAGCAATGGGTTGGGTCTTGTTATATCCCCAAACATAATAGATATGGGTGCCGTCGGCTTTGCTAATTTCTACAGGGTTGCCTGAATTGTCATAGGAGTGATAGATAACACTATCTTCTAAGGAATTTGAATTTTTACCTTGTAAATACTTAGATATTGGATAAGTAAGCACTTTTAGATCATCAAATAAAAGTTGTTTCCTTGAATAAGAAAACTTTTCCTTGTTTATAAATTCAGAATTAAGTTTAACCTCTTTTTCTATAATTGGAGAGATAAAATTATCAGAAATCATATAATTATAAGGGAAATCAGAAAAATCATGTGAGTACTTTAAATTAATCTCTTTGATTTGACCTCTAGAATTTATCTCCTTAATATTAGAAACTTGATGATAATTATTATATAAATATTCCTTAGAATTTGTAATAGAATCTCCTTCGCTATAATTAATCATTTTAGAAGAAGAAAGTAAGGATTTGTATTTCTTCTTTATCGAATAAGCCCCTATTTGATAAACTTCACAAAGTCCATCATCACATGGATTAAAAAGCCCAGTTGTTGCATAAAAAACTCTACTGTAACGTGCACCATAAAAGCAATTGTTGTTAATTAAAGAAGGAGAATTATAATTATAAGATTGTTTTCTTACCAATTTATTATTTTTGTCGTAAATCAATTCTGATGATACTAGCCCATTTTCTAAATAATGTTCTACTGGAGGTAAAGCCACTGCATTTGAGCTATAAATTAATGAATTAGAACTATTTACTCCACTCTGGTCAGGATTGTTTATATAACTTGTTATTGTTTTGCCAATATTGGAATCATTTTGGTCACTTTGCATTTTTTTTTCAGTAACTTTATCGTATCCAACATATTTCCCATTCGCACTCGTAGACATGTTAACAACGCTAGAACTAGATATAGTGAGTTTATTTGCATGATAAAAATATCTTTTACAATTATGTTCAGATTGAGATCCAGGATAATTAATTTTATGGTTAATTCCATAATCACTTTTTCTAACATAAAGCAAAGGAGTCATTAATTTACCGCCCTCATAGTCATATTTCTTTTTTGTGACTAATTTTGAGTTTGAGTTATAATTACTAATTTCTTTTATTCTAAGCCCACCTCCAAATGATATTGGAGTGTGTGGAGTAGAACTAAAATAACTCAATGTCAATGAAGCCTGACTAGAATTAGTAATGCCATTATAAGTTCCACAACCTCCAAAGGCTCTAGCATATAAGATTCCTTTATTAAAAGTGTAATTTAATCCAGAAAAAAATTGTTCTTCAACACTATTTTGTTGCATTTTTATAATCTCTTGTTTGTCTATATATAAATTAAAGTTAGTTTGATTAAAGTTAGAAGTTCCCTCTACTAACCCTAAAGCACCTAAAGCATGATTAGCTGAGTAATATTGACCGTTTTCTACTAAAGCAAGTAAGCTTTCTTTAAAGCTATAAATTTTAATATAGGTATCTGCATAAGCAGTATTTAATTCTTGTGATCTACAACCTCTAACGCTTAAAAGTGCTCGTCCAGAAAAACGAACATTATTTTGCTGTAATGTAATAATTGTTGAAGCTCGAAAATCTTTAGTATTGGGATTAGTATCTATGTTAATAGAACGTGGAGCAATACTATAATCTATTGATGGAGCCAAATAATTATCGAAAGAGTTTAATTCGTAAGAAAACTCTGTATAGCCTCCAGTTGGGTAGGTGATTTTTTTTAGAACCGCAGATTTCGAATGCTCAAGACTTGCACCTTTATTATTATCTTTATAATCATCCAAATAATTGTTTTCGTCAGCAAAATTAAAACGGTATAAATTTGGAAATGTTCTATTATTTGATAAATACCCATTATAATACCCCCAATAATCGCTTGCTAAAGAGGTCTTTTTTGGTAAAAGATTTTTTTCATTATATTCAAACAAATATTGAGGTTTTCCTATTTCTTCTAGTGAAGTAAGTTTTAATCTGTATGTTTTTTCTGTGGCTGTTTTAGTTACGTAATTGTTGTAATTATTTAAATCTGCATCAAAATCTGATCCTAATTTATGTCCAATAAAATAGTCATAATTAAAATTAAATGATTTTATAATTGAAGACGTATTGACACTTTTTATTTCAATCCTATCAAGTTTTTTTGATCCAATTAAATCAATTCTGTCGGAAGTAGTAAATAATATTTCTCCTTCGGGAAATTCTATGGAAGATAAATATGAATATCTTTGCTTTAACAGACTAGTATTTTTAATTATATCATAATCTAAAAAGTTTATTGGTGGTGGCTCAAAAGGGTATTTTTTTTCAAAAATGCTTATAGATTCTGATATTGAAGGATATCCAATAATTTCATCAGTAAGGTTATAATTGTATTTTATAACATCTCCTTTGTTTGTTAATATTGTTTCTAATTGATATGTTCTAGAAGCTCTTTCTTGGAGAACTGATAAATTTAAGCCTCCCCCACCTAAAGTACTTTGTGAACCATCGGCAACAAAAATACTTTCTTCTTTTAATGTAAAAAGAAATTTATGTCCGTCAGGAACAGTTATCCAAAAATGTCCAGGTTCTTTATTTGAAGAATGGTTATTAGGGAATATTTTTATTGTTTTATCAGTTAAACATACAAAAGTTTCATTTTCCCAATCTAAAATAAAACTTCCCGAATAACCTAATACATTAAATTTAAAAATATCCGGCTCTGAGTCCCAAATACCTTTAACAAATGATGGATGTATAGCATTAACTACTGATCCATTGTAAAAACTACACCCTCCGAAACCTGTTCCTCCAGCAATTCTTGCACTAATGTAGAAATTTGAACAAGTTCCCATAACTGATTGGGGTAAAAATGATGCTATATTTTGAAAATCAGGCATTAATCTAGATGAATAATACCCAAAATCATCAGTTCCATTAATAATTTGCACAATATTACCTCCCCCTTGAAGTGTCCATCCTAAACCAGTCCATCCAGCTTCCTCATTTACTCGGAAACCATTTGAGTGATAGGTTAAACTAAGAGGAATATTTAAACCTCCCGCTTCAATATTATAAATTGGAATCGAAATATTAGCAACTCCTGTGTATTTACCAACAGGTATTTCTCCATATTTCATAAATTCAAACATCTTGGGGCTAGGTGGTAAAACTGATGGCAGTTTTGTGTTTTCATTCATTTGAGCAAATGATGAACAACATAATAGCGATATAACTGTATACAGCAATATTTCTTTCATAATTTTAATTTAATCTTTGGATTAATTCTTTTATTAAAAACATTGTTACTTATTTTCTAAGGCTACTTTGGTTTTGAAGCTGGAATCGAATTTGCATCTTTGTTTTCTTGTACTCATATCTCCTCATTTACGACTTTTATCAAATAAGGCACTGGTCTGTTTTTTGGGGAGTATTACAGAATCTGATTAAAACTAGGTGATCAACACAACACTAAACTAGCAGTTCTTTTCTTAAAATATTTTTTTTTCGTTGAATGACATTGTTCTAAACATGGATAGCAAAATTGTATCGATAAACGGAATTAATCGAAAGAAATATTAATTATAGTCTATATGGATTGAAATATAGGCTGTTTTCAATATTATGAAGAGTATGTAGAAAAATTCATTTTTTAGTAGTAATATTCTTTATACTTTATGTATAAAATTTGTATCCTTCCCTTAAAACCTAACTTATATAATGATTATCTGGAAAGACTATTTGTTTTACAATACACCCAAAAAAACATGGAGTTACAATTGAGGATTCCCAATATGGGAGAATTAATCTCACCCCAACACACTACTCAATTCAAACATTGGCATATACATGGCTATTAAAATAACACCTACTAGTATGCCAATAAACAAAATGATAAAAGGTTCTAAAACGGTAGAAAGGGTTTTGGATTGTTGTTGCAGTTTGCTTTGGTATTGTTGGTGTAAACGTTCGAAGATAAACTCTGTTTGGTTGGTTTCTTCTGCAACTCGGATCAGGGAAATAAATTGGTTGTCAAAAAGGGGTTGTGCTGCTAAACTTTCAGAAAGGCTATTTCCAGCCATAATTTTATGGATTGCAGTTTCCAAATTCTTTTCTAAAGGATAATAGCCCACCATTTTTTTGGTAAGTTCTAAACCGCGTACTATGGGTACTTTTGCGCGTACCAATAAAGCCATAGCTTGCACAAACTGGGCAATATAATTGTTCTTCAGGAAAAGACCTATGATGGGGGTTTTACTGAGAAATTGCTGTCTTTTTTGTTTCCATATTTTGTTTTGTCGTAGGCTAAACAAAGCTGCCCAGATAAGTAGAATAAGAACGATAACTACTACTCCATAAGTTTGGAAAAATGCAGATAAGGAAATAATAAATTGGGTGAGTGGGGGCAGACTTACTTGATTTTGTGCAAATATATCTTCAAACATGGGCACTACCCAATTCAGCATAAAAACCAATACCAAAAAAGCCGTACACATAATGATACTGGGGTAGGTAAGTGCTGCTCGGATCTGTCTTTTTTGCTCGTTTCTTCTGGTATAGAAATCTCCTAAAGCCTTGCAGATTTCTTCCAGTTGGCCACTGTCTTCCCCTATTTGTATGGCGTATTGCTCATAGGTGCTAAATGCCTTTTCTTGTGCACAAATAGTAGAAAAACTTGTACCAGCAATGAGTTGCTGTTTCATGTCCTCCAAAAAGGCTTTATAGGCTTGCTTTTTTTGATTTTCTGCTAATAAACCTATGGCTTCTTTTAAGGATATTCCAGCAGTTAGCAGTACGCCCAATTCGGTATAGAAATTTTCTTTGCGTTTCCCATTAAAAAAATGACCAAACCAAGTAATTTCTTTTTGTAAAAGCGTTTGCCAATCGCTAGTAGTGGTTTTGGGTGTGCTTTGCTTTTGCGGTGTACTATGTTTTAAATCAAATCCCATTTTCTAATTGTGCTTTTGCACTTAGGCGTTTATATACAAAAATTGGAAATACTTGTTTGTTTACTTGTATTTGTAGGGCAACAGCATCTATTTGCCCTCCAGTTACCGCTTCTCCTTTCCAGTAAAGCGTGTTATTTTTTATGTTTAAGTATAGAGGGTCGGTTGAAATACTATCGTTTCTTTTTAAAGAATGTTGCACACTATCTAATACACTATAAAATACGATAGATTCTATTGCTGAATCAAAGCGGGCATTCGGGTATTTTTGAAAATCTATCCATAATTGTTCTTCTAGTTGTTGCACCTTGGTTTTTATCTCCTGGTTGGTTTGTATGGCGTAGAATTGTTTTTGTGTAAATTGTAGTACAGCAAATGCCATCCCAGTAATTATAGCCGTGAGTAGTAATACCACCAACATTTCGTGCAAGGTAAATGCTTTTAATTTGCTATGTTTTCCAATATTCTTGGTCATTATTCTTCTTTATTGAGCTGTAGAGACCATCTTTTTTCTTTTTTGGTCTTCTGGTTTCGAAGGAATCCTTCTAAGTGCTTTTTGCTTTGGTCTATTTCTATCACCCAATCTCCTTCATTGCTGTGATAAGGAAGATCTAGTTTTCCGTGAATCGCTTTGTAGGTATACCTATTTTGTATTTGGCGCATTCCAAAATCTTTCTTTTTGGCATACACCGCAAATAATTGGTTCATTACCAAACTAGCAACCATAAAAATTAGGACGATGAGTATGGTGGCTACCAAGGTTTCCATTAGGGTGGAGGCTTTTATTTTTTTTAATATAACCACTGGGCAACCTCCTTTCTAGTTTGGGGTAAGACAGAGCCAACGAAAGTGGCAGGGAAATCAGTAGCTCGTATTTCTCCATCCATTAAATGATTGAGATACATACCACCTTGTTGTTTGCTTAAAAAACCATTGGTGTACACACTGCCATAGATTTTCCCATAATGTTCTAGCTTTCCCGATATATATACTTCGCCAAATACACTAGCATTTTTATTTATAAAAACTGCTGCTTGGGGGAGTGTGTTGGCAGTTTCTTTTACTTTTTGTTGTTGATAGACCAATAAGCCATTAAGCTTACTATGGTCTTCTAGTACAATATTTTTGTTTTGTTCTCTGCCCAATACGGCGAGTACAGAAGGATATTCTAGTGTTGTGTTTTTTCTTAAATGAATATTTTTTGTTGCAAAGGCTTGTACGTTGTGTTTACAGTTGCCTTTAAATTCTATTTCTGGGGCAATGAGAATAACATCTTTTAATTCGGCTGAAGCATGGACGATAATTTTGCTGCTAGCTTTCAAAATAATATGCCCTAGTACTTTTTGGTTTTGTATTTGCATCATGCCCGGATGGTATAGTTTTAAGGGGGCGTTTAAAAAACTGTTTTGATAGATTGCTTCTCTAGCTTTCCATCTTTGAAAACCTTTAGACTCTAAAAGGAATATGGAATCTAATGGTTTTTGTAGGCCGAACTGAGGCAGCTTAGCAGTGCTAAGACTGCTTGTTCCATAAGTCAATTGGTCTCTATAGTACGAAGTGCCTGCAATACTACCAGATTTCACACCGCGTTTGGGCAGTTTAAGCGTCCCATCCAAAAGGGCATTGCCAACCAATACTAATGGTCGGTTTTGATCTGCTAAATACAAAGCAACTCGATCTTTCTTTTCGATTTTTCCTCCTACTAAGGCAGTTTTGAAAAACCTAGACTTTCCAATTTTGGTGGATAGGCTTAGGTGTTCGTACAATCCCCAGAATTTCGTTTTTTTGATGATGGGTGTGGATAGGCTATCTCCTTCCAGTGGATCTAAATTAAAAAAAGCACTTTCTAGATTTTGTAGCGCAGTAATACGATATTGTTGTTTGTCTTGAAAATGAATTTGCATATAGGTAATACTCACTAAGGCGCCTAATAGTATCGCAATAACGAGACCTATAAATAGTACCATTTGTAAGGCACCTGCTGGTATTTTTGATTTCCAAAACATCAGTTCCTTTTAATGGTATACATTTTCTTTTGATAGCGAATACGAATTTGTTTGGCATTTCCACTTAGAATTTCTACATCTTGTATCTTTTGTTTACTGCCAATTGCTTGGGTAATCCCATTGTATTTTACGAAAAAAACCACTTGCTTGCTGTTCTCATCTACCATTTGCCCTAAATACGAAATCGCTGGGGGTGTGCTTTTTGGCGGTGTTTTTGTTTTATTGGTTTTGGTATTTTTTCTTGACTTTTTAAAGCTGGTTTTTCCTAGGAATGGATCTCTATAGTCCAAGATTAAGGGCTTTGGCGCCTGGGGTTTTGCGATTGTTTTTTTAGTGGAAGGAGCTGAAGTTATTATGGATTCAGAATCTTCTCCGCCTAGCGCACTAATTACCTTATAGATAAGGACTCCCCAAATGAGAATTACTACCGCTAAAAGCACATATGTTTTTTGTTTTTGTTGCACCTTAGTTGATCTCTAATTTAAAAGTTTCACTTTTTTCCCCTTTGTTCCCTGCCAAGTCAAAACTTTGGATGAGCCAATAATACATACCGGTTTCCATTTCGCTTTCAAACTGTTTGTTGGTGCCTTGCTCTTTTAATAACAGGCTGCTTAGATTGGCATCCGTATATATAAAAATACTATCCAATTCCGGACTTCCAGTCTTACTCTCTCTTTCCCACTGAAAGCGGATACTTGCAGGATCTTCTTGGGCATTATTTGCTGGATTGGTAAGTGTTGCTTTATTTGGCACTTCGGTATCTACGATAAAATCGCGCTTACTGAATAGGGTGTTTATGGTAGCAATTTGCCCGCGAACTTCCCAACTATAGTTCCCGTCTTCTAGAATTTTTTCTAGGGAATTGGATTTTAAGATGGTATCAAAAGTAGTTTGGTTTTCTTTTTGCATTCGGAAACGATATTCCAAAGCATCTACCACGACCTCCCAAGAGAAATTAAGGGTTTTGTTGTTGGTGTAAAAATTGTCTTTGGGTTCTACTAGAGTCACACTACTTTTCTCAAAATCTGTATTTTTTAAAACAGTGAATCCATTGGTAGTATAGGGGGTGGCATAAGCACTGTTTAAGGCACGTACGCGCCACTCATAGGCATTAGGGGTTAGGATTTTGGAATAGCTGTTTTTCTCTGTTACGCTATCTATTAATACTTGGGCCGCATGCTCAAAATTAGGCGTTGCTAGTTGTATTTGATACAGGGATGCGTCTGCCACATATTCCCAATTAAACTGTATGGCATTTTGCTTTACCACTGTATTGTTTTTTGGACCCAACACACTTACTTCAGATTCGCTTATGTCTACTTCCTCTAGTATTTCTTTACAGCCTATTAAACAAAACATAGATCCCAAGGCAACAAATACATATTTAATGGTTTTCATAGTTCTAAAATTTAATTGCAGATTCTTTTTCTAATTGATGCGCTCTTTTCTCTGTGCCTTCTGGACAAGAACTGCCACTTGGAGTTAGATGCACGATTTCTGCCTGGTATTTATAATTGAGATTCCAACATAGCTGATGGGTTTCAAAATCAAAGATGTTTAGATCCGATAGCCAAATATCGCCAACCATTCGGCTTTTTTCCGTCAATCGAATACGATTGCCACCTTGGATATCCATCTCCATAAAAAACACATTGGCACTTGTAAGCCATAATCGTTGTTGTGACTTGGGAACAAATCGAACTGTCGTAACAACTTCATATGGACCGTTTTCTTGTAAATAACTTCTAAGGGTTTTGTTGGACTTATTTTTGAGTGTTTCCAAAAGATTAGGAATGCTTTTTATTTGAATTTCATAAAAAGAGCTTGGTAGTTGTATTTCTTTTTTCTTGTCTTTTTTGGGCTCTGGACGCAAATAATTTTGGTGTTTTTGGTATTTCTTTCTTGTAGCATCATTAAAAGGAACCTCGGTGATATTGAGTTCAATTGCCCTTTTTGTCTCTATATTTCCAATAGCCTTAAATACCTTAGCTTGCAATAGGGGGCTTTTGGTTTGTCCAACAGCTCCTAGGGTTCTATTGGCAGTTTGCTGCGCATAGTTCGTTGCTGGATTTTGTAACAAACTGCAAGCCCACACCAAAGAGGTGCATAGTATAATGGTACTTAATTTGTATATGTTTTTTTGCATAAGCTTAACTGTATAGTTGCAATAAAATAGTTGCAGTAATTAATTTGTTTTTTCTTCTTCCAATAACTGGTCTTTCCAGAGCTAAATGTACAAGTGCGCCAAATTCAGGATGCGTTTCCAGACTTCGAGCCAATTGTAAAATGGATTTAAAGTCCCCCTCTATAACACAAACAAAACTGCGAGTTATCTGTTTGTTCTCTCCTTCAAAATAATGGGGTTTTTGAAAGTCCACTATAGTATAATGGTATTGTTCTTTGTAGGTGTTTAGATGTAGTAATAATTGTTTTTGAATATTTAAATGGCCTTGTTCCGTTACTTTTAAAATACTGTCGTAAACATTTTCTTCTGCTTGTAATTTGGCTAGTTGCAAGGGAAGGTTGTTAAATTGCTTTTGAAGGTTTTGCAATTCTTTATAGGCACTACGCTCGTCCAAGGTGTTTTGTATAGCAAATTTCCAGCTAAAAACAGCAAGTATTAAAAAGGCGATGAATAAACCCAAGTTTTTTTGTTTGTAGGTTTTCATAGATTATCCGATTTTAAGGTGATTAATAATTCAAATCGGGCCTGATTTTTTTGTTGATAACCAAATTGAAGGATATCTATATGCGCTATCCATGTTAAATATTCCAAACTTTGCAACCATTGATTAAATAGAACATCTCCTTGTATATAACCATGAAGCAATACTTTATTTTGTTCTAAATCTATAGGTTGGTTGTTTTGAATTTTTTTCGCTTTTGGTTGGTATTCCCATTTTTCTAAATGAATGGCCTCAGGCATATTTGCTGCCATTTGATCCATTTTTCCGCTAATATCCACAGCAGTGGATTGCAAATATCTATTGGCTTTGTTTTGTTTGATTCTAATGTTTTCTTGTAAGGATAGCAGTTGTTTTTTTTGTACTTCGGTTATGCCTACTTCTCCACGTAGTTTTTCATTTTTACTGAAGTAATATTGAAATATAAAGAAATTCCCAAGCAACAAAAGCAAGAAGAAACCAACTGCGAGATTTCGGAATTTAAAAAACCGTTGTTTTTGTAATTGATTTTCTAATAAGACCGCATTATATGATTTTAGGGATTCCCCTAAATAGGGATGGTTTTGATAAAATGCAATACAACTAGCAAATAGATGTAATTGATTGGCTTTTAAGGTCACCTCTTGAATAGTGTAAGAGGTAACCGCTCTCTCTTTTAATGGTGTAAAACGAATAATTACGCCATCTTCTATTTCTAAGGACATATTACTATTTTGAATAGTATGTTCTGAGAACCAGGGGCTAAGAATGTCAAGCGTTCCAAACCCAATATGGATTTGGCAAATGTTCAATTTTAGTTCCTGGAGGTTCTTTAATTCTGCATCTAGATGATTTTTTCTGCAAATACTAACGATTTGCTTGCTAGGCTGCATAGTAGTCATGGTATAAAATGCCTCATGTTCTATATTGGGAAAGGCTTGTTGAAGGGCCTGCTCTGATTTGGAATCTTGTACCAATTTGTGCAACACCTCTTTGGTATTAATAATTAACAATAAGGGGGGCTTGGTGTCGATTTTTTCCACAACCTCTTTTAAATCACTACTGCTAAACGATTTTACAATTTTTAAGGATTCTGCATTTCTTTGGGTTTCGATATAGCTGTAATACCTCTCTCCATGAAGATCGTAGACCTCCAATCCTGAAAGTCGATTTCCAACACCAAAATATGTAACTATCTTTTTTAGCATTAATAAATGATTGTTGGTTTAATGATTACAGTTAATTTTCTTTTGCTGTCTTCGCGTTTTTTAGAGCTAAAAAACCATTTTATGATTGGAATACGGGCCAAAAGCGGTACTCCCGTACCACTATCGTTTTTCCTTTTTTCTTCTAATCCTCCTAGCACTGCCACATCCTGATCGCGCATGCGGATAATAGAACTAAATTCTCTAGAATTTATCCCTGGAGGAGCTTCTTTGTCCACTTTTTTGCCATTAAAATCCGATTGGATTACATGAATGTCTAAAGTCACTTGTCCATCTCCCGATACAATGGGTTTTATACTAATACCGAGTTGGGCATTGATCGCTTGATAATTTTTAATTTCTGAGGCTTGTGGAATTTGAGAGCCATAAAAGTTTTGATTGGTTACCACATAATAGGTAGTTTCTCCTATAGATAAATGAGCGCGATGGCCATTAAGGGTAGAGAGTTTTGGGGTGGATTTTATTTTAATGTTCCCACTCTCTTCCATAGCCTTGATTTTAGCAAAAAACTCCGGAATCACATTGCCAATATTTAAGGAGCCGAACCCATTAAAGCCACCAATGATTTTATTTACGGTATTGGCCCCTAAAGTGATATCTGCACTTGGAAATATGCCGCCTTGGGTTTTGGTGGGTTCTTTCCCAATGCCCCATTCGATGCCGGTTTCTACAACCGCACTTTTACTTACTTCTATAAGCATTACCTCGATGAGGACATAAGGAACTGGCTTATCAATTTTGGATATAAAATTTCTAAATCGTTGAATATTGGCTGCTGGGCCGGAGACTAAAAAACTATTGAGTTCATAATCCACCGTTATTTCTAAATCTTCTGTTACTGCTGATGGTAGAATATTTACAAGGGCTTCCGCTTTAGAGCTATAGTTGTTAAACTGTTGTCTGCCCAGTTGCAAGGGTTGCGTATTGTTGTTTGGTCTATTGTTGTTCCCACTAAGGTTGTTTTGAAAATTATTTGGTCTGTTATTTCTTTCATTTACATTATCTGCACTAGATTGAAAACCTGGAGTGGGATCTTCCCATAATGCTATGGAGCGATGCATGAGTTGTACCACTTCTATGGATCGAATACTGAGTTGGTGTTTTGTGCCAAAATAGTAGATGTTGTTTTCCTTTTTAAAACTATAAACAGGAGAGTTAGAGGTAGTTTGTTGGACTCTTGGGTTTTGTCTTTGGTTGTTTCTTCTGTTGTTGGGTAGGGTTTCCGCTGATACATTGTTGGTCAACTGCGAATTTCCCTGATTTTCCTCAAATATTTTTTGCAGAAGCGCATCCAAATGAATCATATTGGTTTTAAAATTTATCTGCCCAGCGTTTTCTAAAGAACTTGCATAATAGATGTTTAAATTCAGATCCTTGCCAATATTTTCAATAAAATCCGCAATTGGTGTATTTCGGAAATTGACCTTTAAAGTTTTTTGAATCGTATCTAGAACGGTATAATCTCTTTCTCTGTGAAATTTCGTAATATTTGAATTTTGGTTTTTATCTAAACTATCAAATAAATAAAATCCATCGGCCGATTTGGTGTATTGCATTTGATTCACCAGAGCAAGTTGTTCCATGGCAGTATCAAAAGGCACATTTTTTAAATAGAGACTGAGGCTTTTTTCTTGTATTGCTTTAGAGAATAAAAGGTTTTTTCCAGAAATATTTATAATTTCTTTGAATACCCTTTCTAGAGGATCATTTTGTAAATCAAAAGAAATGTTGCCATTTAGTGCATCAAATTGTACACCTGGTGGATCTGGAGGAAGAATGACTTCTTCTTTTACATATTTTTTTACCGCTATAATGGCTCCAGTAAACTCTAGAGTTAGTTGGTATTCTTTACAAAGAAATAATAAAAGATTTTTTACACTTACTTTTTCAAAATTATTTGCTACCTGTATGCTGTTTAACTCTGGCGCAACATGTATGTTTAATTCGTGCAGGGCTGCTATGCCTAATAAGAAGCTTTGCATAGAAATCTGATTCACATTCAGATTGACCTTTACATTTTCTTCTAGCTTTGGATGCTTTACAGCCATGACTTCTAACTGCTCGGTAAGGGTAGCAATACGATCCGTTTGTTGGGCAAACAGAATTTGCGTAAAGCAGATAAAAAGAAGGGCATGTATCAACGTTTTTTTCATAGGGTTTTAACTTATAATAGCATAAACTTCTGCCACAGAGGTAATCCCTTCTTGGATTAGTCGAAGGGCGTTGTCTTGCAGATTTGGAATATGATTTTCTTTTAAATAGGAATCTATTTCTAAGGCGTTCGATTTTATTTGTGGAATTAGAGATTTCTCTATAGGAATGATTTCATAAATAGCTTTTCTTCCTTTATAGCCCGTTTGGTGGCATTGTGTACAGCCTTTGGCTAGATAGTGTTGGGATAAGGTTTTTGGAATTTCAAAGTTTGGCGGGAAATCTTCTGCCGTTGTAGGAGTAGCTTCTTTACAATGCGAACATAACTTACGAACTAGTCTTTGTGCCACACTAAGGTTTAAGGTGCTCGCGATGAGAAAAGGAGGGATACCCATGTCGATTAATCTTGAAACCGTGGCCCAGGCGGAATTGGTGTGTATGGTAGAGAGTACCAAATGCCCAGTTAATGCTGCGCGTATAGCAATATTGGCTGTTTTTACATCCCTGATTTCACCTACCATAATAATATCCGGATCTTGACGTAGAAAGGTCCGTAAGGCAGTGGGAAAATCGAGGCCAATATTTTCTTTCAACTGCACCTGATTTACCCCTTCCAAGGTGTATTCTATCGGATCTTCTATGGTAAGAATATTGGTGTTTGGTTGATTAAGTTGTTTTAAAGTAGCGTATAGGGTGGTGGTTTTTCCAGAACCAGTAGGACCAGAAATTAATAGAATTCCATTGGGTTTTTTAACACTGTGTAGATAGGTTTTTAGCTCGGCATCTGTGAAACCTAGATGAGATAGCTCTACCTCATTGGTGTCTTTGCTTAGTATTCTTAAAACAATTTTTTCTCCTGCTAGTATAGGCAAAGAAGAAACCCGAATGTCAAATTCGGTAGGCCCATTTTTTATACTGATTCTTCCATCTTGCGGCAATCTTTTTTCCGCGATATCCAGATTGGCTTTGATCTTAATTTTATTAATGATTACCGGATATTCTTCTAAGGGAATAGTAAATTGCTCTATGAGTTTGCCGTCTAAACGAAATCGAATACGTGCATGATTTTGATAGGGTTCAAAGTGGATGTCACTACTACCAATTTCTTTAGCACGGAATAGGATTTGGTCTAAAAAGTCCTGGCTAAAATGAAAAGTTTGTGAATTGCTCCTATAATATTTGCTGAGTAAGGTTTGCAATGTCTTGCTTTCCAAAGTTTTTAAAACAATTTCTTTGTCAAATACAATTTGCAATTCACCTTGTAAAGCCTCTGGGCTGTTTTGATCGGTATATAAATGAAATGCACCGTTTTTATTCGCATAAGGGACTATGCGATAATGATACGCCTGCTCTGGACTTATTTGTTGCAATACACTAGTCTCTATGTTGGGTACAAGCTTCATTTATACAATATATTTTGATGGCTAATTAATTGGATAAGTTGCATCCCTATTAGAAACAAACTCATATATCCTGCTAAAGGAATATCGGCATGTGTTTTGGGTGGAATAAACCAATGAACACAGAGTGCAAATAATAAGGAAAAAACAAGAATAGGAACAAAGCTCATAGTAGGAAAGGCTAATGCGAAAATGTATAATAATAATATATCTCCAAGCCCAATACTATGGTTCAGCCAAGCTTGCTTTTTGATGATGCGAGTATAGAGATAACTGACACATAAAAGTAAGCTAACTAAGACAATATTTATTCCTATGAATTGTAGTGCAACTGCTATCGGTTGGTGTTCTATATGTAGCCAAGTAAGGTCTATCAATAATAAAACAAATAGCCATAGGGATACAGCTCTTTGCTTGAGATCTTGCCAAAACACAAAGAAAAGCGTAGGGAACAATATGGAAATGAGGACGACTTTCATTAATCTTTTACAATTTGTTTTGGATTTCCAGATTCATCTATTTCCCAAACATTCATCACCCCATCACCATCAAAATCGGTAATGGCTTCTGCTCTCGCCTTAAAAGTAGCATTGGCTGCTTCAAGTATATTATACTTATAATTGGCATTTCCGTTTTCCAGTACTGTTTTTGGTGGTTCGAAATCTAATTCTTCTATGGTGTTGGTGTATTTAGAATGTAGATATCTATAAGTGGTTTGCGCATTGTATAGCGCCTTTAACTGGGTTTGTGCTTCCACACTTTTAGCTTTTGCAATGAGTGGCATTAGATTGGGTAAAGCAATTAGCAATAGAATGCCGATAATTGCCAAAACAATCAGGGTTTCTTGGAGGTTGAATGCGGGTAGTTTTATATTTTGAGTATCCTTGTTCATGTTCTAATTTAATTATCGAGTATACAATAAATCAGTTAGAAAGTAAGCCTATATAGGTTGATTTGCTTTCTTTTATAGATCGCTGATGGTTTTGTGTCGATTATTTGAATACTCGGATTTTTTTCTCATTTGAAGATAAAAATCTGTTTTTACAACAAGTATACTGAATTATCTGCGTAATATCATAGTCTTATTTCTATATTTTTTTAATTATTTGTTATAAAGCTTTGGGCTGGTTAAGGGTTTTAATTGAAATGATTTATAGAAATGATAAACGATGAAGTAGGTAAAAAGAGAAATGGGAGATGAATGAGGTATAGCTTATATATTTCATTAAGAAAAGTTGTTGCTCAGAAAAACTTGGGTGAAATAGGAGTGACTAGAAGAATAAGGATGCGAATTATTGATGTTAGCCTGCTTATTGGTTTATGCAATTAAGATTGTTGTCGCGGTTTTTCGATAAGTCATTTTTTTGATTATAGTAGTGTACTTGGAATGCATCTATAGTTGACGTGAGTCCGATCTATACCCATGTGCTCGGGTTTGCACTTTAATAAAATTCCAATAATTGTTAAAATCCTAAATCTTTTTTGATGAAGGTGGAGCGGATATTTTAATTTGTCAATGCCTTTACTACATGATATTATTTCATTTTATTGAATGATCTTTACAATTTCCTTAATTATAGAATATAATAGCATCTCCTTTGTTTTTATTGATGTTTACAAAATTGGATAGATAATTTTATAGTTGTATATCAATCTATTGTGTAGTTTATAGTTTCTATTATAGCTTAATACTGGGAAATAACCAGTATATTTTTGTATATTGCCGCATATAGTCTATGGAAGCTATTTAGGTTCTAAAATGAACTAAATTTTTGTAAGGATCAAATTTTATAGATTATCTGATATATATTTAAAATGAATTGAAGAAATAAAACCATTATATGAAACGGAAGTGTAGAAATTATACCATTCGGTCAATTAAGATAGTATTGCTTTTTATATGTAATATTATGATCGCACAAACATCTAGTGAATCAGAAGATCCTACTAAACTTGATTTTAGTAAAGAATTGACCAAAATGGCTAAAGTCCCCAATTCTCCGGAGGCAGCAGCATTTGCAAAATATGGAGATCAGGAAAGTAATTTATATACAGGTACACCAAACATTAAAATCCCTATATATTCAATTCAAGGGAGTGAGTTAAGTATACCGATAAGTTTGACTTATGATGCTTCCGGTGTCAAAGTAAACCAAATGGCCTCTCAAGTGGGTCTAGGTTGGAATTTAAACCTAGGGGGGCGTATAAGTCGTCAAGCAAATGGATTGCCTGATGACTATATTGAAGGGGGGTATGCTACTATGAATGACCCTATTGAAAGACAAAGAGTTCAAGACTTTATAAATGACTCTATTAATGCTTCTTTTGAATTTCAAAACTTTCAAGCGGCTATGGATTATTTGGGGTATTTAAAATTGGTAAATAAGAATCTGATTGATACCCAACCGGATTTGTTTTCATTGAATGTTTTGGATTTAAATGATATGCTTGTTTTTGATTATTCGATGAATTCCCCAAAACCTAAGGCGTTGAATAATTCACGTTTAAAAATATTTGCTTTAAGATCTGATTATACCACCCACAATATTTCCGAATGGACGATTACAGGTGAAGACGGAACAAAATATTATTTTGAAGTTGCTGAGCAAACAAAACGAATTGCGGATGATAATGATGACTTTGTGGCAACTAATTTAGTAAACACGTATAATTCTTCATGGCTGTTGACAAAAATAGTTTCAGCGAATGGTTTTGATGAGTTTGTCTTTAATTATGAAACTAATGGTTTTTGGTATCAAGATCAGTATATGAATGTTTCTGAGAGCGCTTCACATAGTGTAGATTATACGAATGGAGGATTTGTTAATGATGGAACGTATAGTAAATCTGAAAGTGAAATAAATATCAAGCAACAGTTTGTTAAAAGTGTTTTTCATAATGGCAAGAAAATAATTGAAATTGATTTTATAAATAGATATGACTTGGAATTAAGTTGTATGTCGTCAAACAAAACTGAACTTTTTCAGTAGATATTTCAGAGAGTGTTTTAGCTAAATTAAGCTATTTTTTTTTGATACTGTTTTTTTCGATTTTTAAGGGTGTTAATTTTTATTTTATTACGTTGTTTTATTACT
>JAOXRU010000420.1 GCA_025800395.1 Flavobacteriaceae bacterium | reverse complement strand
AAATGGTAAATGGCATAAAATGGAGGTTTGTTAAAAAGGAAAATTATCCGAAACCCGAAGCTCATAAGGTGTTTTTCCTTTTTCGAAAATTCGAGCGCAAAGATCTCCTTTTAGCCGGATACTTTCGCTATAAACTTCAATCCAGCTCCCTTCTCGTAAGCCCACAACAGGAATGTCGTTTTGTGTTAAGTATTCTATAATTCTAGTTTCTCTAGTTTCTCCTTTATGGGTGCTATTAGGGTCTGGGTCTAAAAAATGTGCGTTAAAATTAAAAGGAACCAACCCTAAAGTCTTGTAGCTAGGAGGAAATACTATAGGCATATCGTTGGTGTTTTGCATGGTTTGTCCAAATATGTTAATACCTGCGCTCGTGCCAAAATAAGGTGTTCCGCTAAAAACAGTATCTCTCAGAACAGACATCAGATCTTGTTGATACAAATCATAAACGAGTAAAAAGGTGTTGCCACCACCAACAAATATACCCCGTGCATGATGTATGGCTTGTTTTGGGTTTTTAAAAGTGTGTATGCCTCTAACTCTTTTGCCAATCTTGGTAAATGCTTTTTCTGCTACAGCAGTATAATCGTCGTGAGACAATCCATCTGGTCGTGCAAAAGGAACAAACACAAGTTCATCTATTTCCGAAAAGAAATCGGATAAGGGATCTAATAAATATTCTAAA
>JAOXRU010000419.1 GCA_025800395.1 Flavobacteriaceae bacterium | reverse complement strand
TGAAGAAGGTATTGCTGGGGTAACTGTGAATCTATGGACTTGTGATGGGGCTGCTCCTATTGCAACCACAACCACAGATGCCAATGGTAACTATAGCTTTACAGACCTAGATCCTAGTCTAGACTATAAAGTACAGTTCGTAACTCCTAACGATTATGTATTCTCTCCAACTGATGCTGGTAGCGATGATGCTGCAGATTCAGATGCTGGACAAGATGGCGTTACTGCTTGTATCGACGTAAACCCAGGAGAAAACAATACTACTGTAGATGCTGGAATGTATATTCCTAAAGCAACTATCGGAGATACCGTATTCAACGATGAAGATCAGGATGGTATCCAAGATCCAAGTGAAGAAGGTATTGCTGGGGTAACTGTGAATCTTTGGACTTGTGATGGGGCTGCTCCTATTGCAACTACGACTACAGATGCCAATGGTAACTATAGCTTTACAGACCTAGATCCTAGTCTAGACTATAAAGTACAGTTCGTAACTCCTAACGATTATGTATTCTCTCCAACTGATGCAGGTAGCGATGATGCTGCAGATTCAGATGCTGGACAAGATGGTGTTACTGCTTGTATTGATGTAAACCCAGGAGAAAACAATACTACCGTAGATGCTGGAATGTATATTCCTAAAGCAACTATCGGAGATCAAGTTTTTGATGACAAAAACCGCAACGGTATCCAAGATGCCGGTGAAGAAGGTATTGCTGGGGTAACTGTGAATCTTTGGACTTGTGATGGTAATGCACCTATTGCAACTACTACTACAGATGCCAATGGTAACTATAGCTTTACAGACCTAGACCCTAGTCTAGACTATAAAGTACAGTTCGTAGCACCTACAGGATATGTATTCTCTCCAACAGATGCAGGTGGCGATGATGCTGCCGATTCAGATGCTGGACAAGATGGCGTTACTGCTTGTATCGATGTAAACCCAGGGGAAAACAATACTACTGTAGATGCAGGGGTTAACATTCCTTGTGTGGATAATTTTGTAGTAATTACTCCTGTAGACCCAATTTGTATAGGAGAAGAAGTTACCATTACAGCTAGTGGTGCCGCTTCTTACACTTGGGCTAGTGGTGAAAACACCGCAAGCATTAAAGTTAGTCCTACGGCTACAACCACTTATAAAGTTACGGGTATTAGCGATACAGATTGTACTGCTGTCGCAGAAATAACTGTAGTCGTTAATCCATTACCAGTTGTAAACGCTGGAGACGATGTGGCTATTTGTATTGGTGAAGATGCTACCCTAACCGCTACTGGAGAAGGAAACTTCTTATGGAGCAATGGAGCAACTACCAAGAGCATTACAGTAAATCCAACTACAACTACCACCTATAGCGTAACGCTTACTAGCGATGCTGGTTGTGAAGCTACAGACGAAGTAATCGTTACTGTAAACGAATTGCCTGTGGTTGACGCTGGAGACGATGTAGACATTTGTATTGGTGAAGATGCTACCCTAACTGCTACTGGAGAAGGAAACTTCTTGTGGAGCAATGGGGCAACTACCAAGAGTATTACGGTAAATCCAACTACAACTACCACCTATAGCGTAACACTAACTAGCGATGCTGGTTGTGAAGCTGCAGACGAAGTAATCGTTACTGTAAACGACTTACCAGTAGTTGATGCTGGAGACGATGTGGCGATATGTGCTGGAGAAGCAGTAACCCTAACTGCAACCGGTGAAGGAAGCTTTGTGTGGAGCACAGGAGAAACTACTTCTAGCATCACAGTGATGCCAACAGCAGATACTACCTATAGCGTAACGCTTACCTCTGAAGCAGGCTGTACTGCTACAGACGAAGTAATGGTAAATGTAAACGACAATCCAATTGCAGATGCTGGTTCAGATACTGCCATATGCTTAGGAGAAGAAGTTACTTTAACCGCTACAGGCGGTGGAACATACTTGTGGTCTACTGGTGAAACAACAGAAACCATAACTGTTAATCCTACTACGACTACCACATATAGTGTAGAAGTTACTCTAGAAAGTGGTTGTAAGGACACCGATGCGATAACGGTTACTGTAAATTCATTGCCAGAAGTAACTGCTGGGGATGATGTAGAGATATGTATTGGTGAAGAAGTAACCCTAACTGCAACCGGTGAAGGAAGCTTTATGTGGAGTACAGGAGAAACTACTTCTAGCATTACAGTGAAGCCAACAGTAGATACTACTTATAACGTAACGCTTACCTCTGAAGCAGGTTGTACTGTAACAGACGAAGTAATGGTAACTGTTAATTCTAAAGTAAACCTTGGTAACTCCTTATTCATAGATGCCAACCAAAATGGTATGCAAGATGCTGGAGAACAAGGACTAAATGGAGTACAAGTTTCTTTATACACTTGTAATGACAACGGCAATTCTGAAGGAACTTTGGTAGAGACAACCACTACCCAAGACAAAGACGGAATACCAGGATATTACAATTTTGAAGTATGTGCCAATAGCGGTTCTTATTATATCGTATTTGAGAAGCCAGATGGATATTCCTTCACTTATGACAATATAGGTGATGACAGTATCGATTCGGATGCCAATAGCGAAGGTAAAACACATTGTTTCCCAATAGAAGGAGAAGACGTAGACTATATAGACGGAGGAATTGTTGGAGATTGCGAATGCAACCCGATTATTTCAGGAGAAACAGACATTTGTGTTGGTGCTTCAGCCACTCTAACTGCTTCTGGAGGAGATAAATTCTTGTGGAGCAACGGAGAGACAACAGCAAGCATTACCGTTAACCCTACAGAATCGACTACTTATAGCGTTACAGTTTGGGATACGAGTATAGCAGCTTGCTCTGCGGAAGCAACACATACCGTGACTGTTACACAAGCTAGAAACATTGATGCTGGTGAAGACCAAACTATCTCCATCGGAGACAACACCTCTCTAACCGTTACAGGTATCGAAGCTGGAGACACTATCTTGTGGTCCAACGGACTTACAACACCAACTATAACGGTATCTCCAAAGGAGACTACTACATATAGTGTAACTGTAACAACTACTGAAGGATGTGTAGCTACAGACGATGTGATTGTGTATGCAAACACCGCTTGTCACCTCAATGTAGCAAGTCAGATCTTACCTAGAGACTGTGCATGTTACTACGAGCCAAAAGATAGCGATCATGCATATGTTGGAGATGATTTATACCTATGGATCTACGAAGACCTATACGAATTGTATATGGGACAAGCAGTAGATTACAGTGGATTTGTATTTACATACACCTTACCAAACGGAGAAGAAATCGTTCAAGATGGTAGTAAAACACAATTCCCACATAGATTTAATAAAACCAAGCTTACAGCAGCAGACTTTGGTACCTATAAAGTATCATGGGAAAGTGCAGAAGGATGTAGAGATAGTTTAACTTTTGTTCTACACCTCAAAGCAGATGCCTTAGCAGATGGAACCCGTCCGATAGAAACAAACCAAATCAATTGGATCGCTCCAGTGCCAGCTTCTCAAGGACAAACGATCAAAATCGAGGTGTTTACCAAGAAACAAGATCAAGCAAAAGAAGCAGGTGTAGAAGCCGTATATTTCTCTGCAGCTAGACAAGAAGTAGAGATTAGCTTAGGCATGTATGACCTCAATGGGAAATTGGTAAGTAAGCCAAAAACCTATAAAGTAGAAAGAGGAAGAATCGTTCTCGAGTACACAATTGGAAATGTATCTAATGGTAAGTACATCATCCAATTAGAAGGTAACAATTGGGTGGATAGCAAACATATAATAGTGAAGTAACCCCCTGTTTCCAATATCAGAAAAAGGCCGTCAATTTGACGGTCTTTTTTTTTATTTCAATGGATCATATTCGCATCCAAAACATTTGGTTTTTATACCGTTTCTCTCTCATCACATTTCACAACAAGCTTTAAAACAACACATAACGCTACACTTGTAATGTTTTTACTCTCTATTTATCATCAATAACAGACTATATTATACAGGGATTATTGTAATTTTATAACGGATATTCAATCCCTCCATAATAGGAGTACTTTCCAACATATATTTTAGACCACATGTAGCTTTAGCCCAAAGAGTTTTCTCTTGTGGCGGCCTTTTTTTTGATAAAACGCAAATGGAGGAAGGATGCAGTACCTAAACAAAATAACACTAGTTGGTCTAGCCATAGTCCTTATGGCAATAGGAATGTGGAAAAGTGGTATTCTATATCGATTTAATCAGATCACCGCTCATTATGATATTCGCCATCAAAGTGTCAAATTAGTTTGCACTGGCTATGCTTTACAATACAACGAAACCTATCAGATATTAAATAAAAAATACGGTTTTTCTGAAGCCTATGTCGGATACACCCTAAACGAAACACAAGAACGCTGTTTGCGGCAATACAATGAAGTGATAGAATCCTATCTCATAAATAGAAATGGTAAAAACTGGCGCCAAGAGTATGAACGAGAACTCGAATATTATAAGCAAACCAAAAAACTAAAGCTCGAACAAATTGTGAAGCTAGAGTTTTCGTTTCCCTAATCCTAAAAACACACTTTATGAACAGATCCTACCAAATCATTATTATTTACATGCTACTCTTTCAGACCAATATGGTTTGTTCCCAAGAAATTATCAGTGAATTAATGGGTTTCAAACTTCGTCAATACAAAGAGGCCGTTTACAATGCTTTTGACGGTCCAAATGATATACAAGAGTACGAAGATGGTTTTCGATCGGAAACATACTATCTCGATAATGAAGGAACCGCATCCTTAGTATTTGAATACCCAAGTTGGAATCCCGAAGTCATCTATTCCATTGAAATCATTGCCACAGACACTGCAATGGATCCACAATTTAAAGGACTCTGTTTTGGCATGCATGAATTTGATTTATACGAGCTATTTGGAAAGCCAACAAAAATGAAATACGTCGGTTCGCATGGTAATATCTTACAATATAGAAATACCAATTATTGTTTTCGCTTGGACGCTAATGGCAATCTTTCTGGTATAAAAATCATAGACAAAGACAATTATTTGCTCCAAGGCCCAAAAAAACAACAAGCACCCGATATACAGAAATTAAAAGAGATTTTAAACCTTTGTGAAAGAGAGACTCTTTCGAATTTCATTTCACCAGAACTAGAAATATATATGGACAAAAAAACTTTGTTTTTTGCCCATCCTTGGCAGCAAGAAATCGAACACGACACCTCTAGTATATATCAAACTATACTTGAAATTACCCAAGACTTGCATGAAATGGATTGGAACGACAAAAAAAAATGTAGAATCAAAACACGGTGGAAAGAAAAATATCCTACCTATGTCTTTCAATACAAATCCAAATTTAAATGGAAGGAAATCGTTATGAAATGGGAGAATGGCGGTTATCGAATATGGGAAATCTGGGTAGAAAGCTAAGCTTCTTACCACTTGCAATACTCTTTATAACAAAAGACAACATCGAAGCAAACGTTTTCTAAGACAGAACAACACGAATATCGTTTCTTTTCGCCTACAAACTTAGTTCACCAACTGCAAGTTTTTCTTGGTTTCCCTATAAAACTTTCTATAATCGGGAGTAAAAAGTATCCTAACCCCATCCGAAAAGCCCCCATCTTTTCCTATACAACGCACGCTAGCTTGCTTTTTCTTGGCCTGTTGTTCCAATATATCACCAAGTCGCTGGGCATTTGCTGCTGCAGTGGCAAAGTCTCTATCGATCGTCAATACTGCTATCTCTATTTTATGATCGGGAGCAACAGAAGACATAGTAGCCAATTGCTGCATAATAGCGGTCGCTTCATCCGTAGGTTTTTGGTCTACAATTAATTTATCTATTGGAAAATTGAGTAACACTTCACTCTCCCCTACTCCTATTTTTGCAGACTCCCCAAAATGCTGCTTGGCATGAGAAACCAATACCAAGGCAATACTATCGTTTTGCATATAAAACTGGGTAATATCGCGGATCTGAGATTCTTTTTTCTCCAAATTCCGCAATGCTTCCGTTACATTTTTGGAGTTTTTGTTAGAAACTTCGGCAAAATTATTTAGGTTTTGCAATAAGTTCATATTGGTAGCCTTTAGATCCCCTATTTGCCCCTGTACCAATTCTAACTGGGTTTGCAAACTTCTCGCTTTTCTCTGGGAGCTTAGTAGGCTGTCTTGTTGCAGTTTTACCTCCATTTGTAAGGTGTCTATTTTGGCCAACAAATCTTTTTTACGTTGTGAATAAGCCAAACCAACAAAACATAACAGCAATACCGTACAAAGTAGTTTTCTAAGCATAATGATCTAATTTTATTGCTAAAATACAGAATCTATCCAAATACTAGTTACTGTTCTCTAATTATACCGACAGAACATATCCAATTATGGTACTAAATAATAGTGGAAAACGAGGATCTCTCTAGACACAAGAGAATACTATGAACAATAGTAAAATGAACAAAAACGGCGCTAAAAACCATTTAACGTGAATAGGTATACCATAAACGCAGAATGGTTTTTGATTTTCTTTGACTAGATCAGGCTTCGAAGGGCTATTCAAAGCTAGAAAAGTGATACCGCCCTCAGCTTACAAGGCATGCATGTGCAACCATCTCCGCTGCCAAGTGCCACTAGCAACTAGCAGCACCAAGCTACCACTACACCCCCTCATGCAGCTATGGGCTAAACAAACTGCTTTGCTAAATGTTTGGTATACTTCTAGGGGGGTACCCCATGCAATTATACCCCCAATTGGAATACAAGAACATATTTTTATTGGTATCTTCTAAATATTTACTATTTTTAAACGCCTATTTATCTTACGCATGGTAAAAGATAAATATTATAAAAACTCTCCTACAACCACAGCCTATAATGGGCGTTGTAAGCAATGTTGGCCAAAAAACTACGGAATATCTTTATCAACTAATAAAATTTAAAATGGCATTACAAGAAGAACTAAAAAAGCAAGGAGATTATTTGTTTAAATATAGAAGTTATTTACCATTACTACTTCTAATTGTCGGAGTTTGGGTAAAAGTTTATCAAGAAGGTTTTAGCAATGGTGCAAACGAATCAATCGTTGCCGAAATTTTAGAGGAACTCGGAATTTTAGCTGGAATAGCAGGATTGATTATACGCATCTGGACTGTTGGATATACACCAAAAAATACTTCTGGGCGAAACACAAAAGAGGGACAATTAGCTGATACTTTAAATACAACTGGACTTTATTCGATAATCAGAAATCCACTTTATTTTGGAAATTATTTTATGTGGGTTGGAATTGCGATGATAACAGGTAATATTTGGTTTGTTCTTTTGTTTACTCTAGGATTTTGGATTTACTATGAAAGAATTATTTACGCAGAAGAATCTTTTTTAAGAAATAAATTTGGTTACAGCTATTTAGATTGGGATTCTAAAACGCCTGCTTTTTTGCCAAAACACCTAAACTATATTAAGCCTGAAATTGAATTCAGTTGGAAAAAAGTTCTGAAAAAAGAAAAGAATGGTCTTTTTGCTTTGTTTCTTTTATTCTGTCTTTTTGGACTAATTGGAGATATTGCCGAAGGTGAATTTTCTTTACTCGAAGAACGCTTGAGTATTTTCGGAGCAATGTTAACAGGATTAATCTACTTCGTTTTAAAATATTTGAAAAAGCGAACTAAAGTGTTAAACGAAATTGGACGATAAAACACTGCATACAACCAATGGCTATGCCCAATGCGGTTTTAGGAGCAATCCAAAGTTTAAAGACTGTCATTATCGCTCACAATTTTGTAAATGGGTGTTTTAAAACATAAAAGCGACAAAATTGCTCGCTAGGCAAGGTGCTTATGGCAACTATTAAATGCCTGTCAGACCCTGCACTGCGCATAGCCGAGACCGTTAGCTGAAACCTGAAAAAATGAATCGATTTTTTAAATATGGAATATTGATTTTAGTAGGTCTAGTTTTGACTTACTTTTTTTGGAGGTTGGTCACATGTTGAAATTATCACAAGGATTGAGAATAATTGGATTGCTGATGATGGCTTTTGCTCGATTGGAGCGGGAAGAGTTACTAATCCAAGCAATGATGAAGGAGATGGAAAAGTAAAATGTGATTCTTTTTTTTCCTTAGGTAGGAGAGAATTAAAAAACAACGATAATGCTTATTTTTATCTGTAAATGAAGTATTTGTTGTACCATATCCTTTGTACTCTTGTAAATATAATAATATGCTTTATTGTTGTTAAGCTATGTGTATTTACAATAGAATATAGTTATGAAGATATTTATTTTACTAAAAAAGGGGATTATTTAACAAATTTGTACGCTTTCTTTGTAACTTTTATCTCTTGGTTTTCAACAATTTTGATTTATTTTTATAAGAAATACAAAAATCATTACATTGTTTTAATTATAATATCCGTTTTATATGCGGTAGTTTATTATTTTATAAAAAACAATACAGGATTGCATATAGATTTCATACAAGAAACACTTCCCTTTATTATTATTGTATCTATAGCTATTAATTTCTCGCAAATTCGCATAGGAAAAAGGCTTTTGCCTACATTGTATAAACCTAATAAGGCCTTAAGGTTAAAACAATATAATATGAGTTTAGATTTCGTAGAGGCAGCAAAACGATTAGGTTCAGATAAAGAAATTATGGATTCCTATTGGGAATATCATGAAAGAAATCAAAATTGGTTCTTCTCACCAAATCCAAATTTAGATGGAGCTACAAGAAAACCGTCATTTCCTAGTTCTGATACTTGGAAAAAGTTAAAATCCCTCGAAAGAAAACAGAGGTGGAATAGTTTTAGTTTGAGACAACGAATGACCATTGCCACACTAGCAGGATTTGGCTATGAAGGTAGAGGAATTAATTTGGATAATACACATCATTTTTCAAAACTAAGAGAAGCTTGTATTAGTGTGTGGCGCGATGATTTATATAGTGTATTTTGGAGTGACACCAGTAATGGAAAGCGTTGGTTGTGTAACGTTTTTGTAGGGGATGCGATTTATTTGTATAATGGTAGTAGTTTTACTTCTGCAAATGACCACTATTATGACCCATCTCAGATTTATATTGGAAAATCTTCATTATGGAAGCGAGATGGTTATAAAGATGTACAAAAAGGAGACATTGTTGTTTTTGGAGATTATCATGTAGAAATCATTATAGAAATTGAAAAAAATTGGATAGCAGATGATGGCTTTTGTTCTATTGGAGCGGGGCGAGGCGGAAGTGCAAAAGATATGGGTAGCATAAGATGCGACAGCCATGGGGGTGCATTTGGAATTCCATATCTTGGTGGAGCCAGAGAACTAAAAGACAATAATAACACTTACTTTTATTTATGATAGTTAAAAACCTCAAATTTTTGATTGTGGCAATGACTACGAATTTTATTCTAATATTTATGTTATCCATACTATCTTCATTGCTACTTGAGGAATATATTCAGCCAGGAACGTTTCTAACTCAAAAAATAGGGGGGAGAGATTTTTTGTTTTTAAGTGATTTTTATCTAAAAATATTTTGGTATATCGCTCCATGTTGTATTTTTATCTTTAAAGACTATCGAAAACATTATATAATATTTATTGTTTTGGGCATTGCGATTACTTTTTTATTTCAAATCTATTTGTACTTATCTAGTAAGACTTACGATGCTTTAGAAATCGTTAGAGCCTTTAGAGAAAGCACTTTATACATAATACTAGTAAGCTTAGTTACGCATTTCTCGCAAATGCGCATAGGAAAAAGGCTTCTGCCTACATTGTATAAACGTAATAAGGGCTAAAGGTTAAAACAAAATGCTTTTAAACGAGCAATCCTTCTACAGATAGATACCTCTCGCCTGTATCGTAGTTCATTGTAAGGACTACCTTGTCCGCTCCTATTTTTTCCAATTGTTTTCGCGTAGCAGCCAAGGAAGCACCGGTAGAGATTCCAGCTAATACACCTTCGGTTTTAGCCAGCAATTGTACTTCTTCAAAAGCGGATTCTTTGCTAATTTGCAGTTGTCCGTCTATAGCCTCCGCAAGGTACACCTCAGGCACAAATCCGGCACCGATGCCTTGGATGGCATGTGGTCCGGGATTACCTCCCGACAATACAGGCGAATCTTCGGGTTCTACAGCGAAGACTTGTATATTTTCAAAGTGTTTTTTGAGTACTTCCGCCATACCAGTGATATGCCCACCGGTTCCCACTCCGGTTATCAAATAGTCCAAGCCATGAGGGAAATCTTTTATTACTTCCATAGCAGTAGTTTGGCGATGGACTTCTGGGTTGGCCGCATTGGTAAATTGTGAAGGCATCCAGGTATTTTCCTTGGTTTCCAATAGCTCCTTTGCCTTGGCAATGGCACCAGGTATCCCTTCCGATTTTGGCGTTAGCACCAAATGGGCTCCATAAGCTTGCATCAGTGCTCTGCGCTCCACCGACATGGATTCCGGCATCACCAAAGTCAATCTATAGCCTTTGACTGCAGCCACCATAGCCAGACCAACTCCTGTATTTCCAGAGGTAGGTTCTATTATTTGGGTTGTTACATCTATTGCACCAGAAGCTTCCGCCGCTTCTATCATTGCGATGGCAATCCGATCTTTTATGCTCCCTCCTGGATTGGATTTCTCTAGTTTCATCCAAACCTCATGTTCTGGAAACATCTTGGACAAACGTACAACGGGTGTATTGCCTATTCCTTCTAAAATGTTGTTGATTTTCATATTACATTGTTTATTTAATTTCTTGCATTGCGTTGCTATTATAATGGTACGAGGAGGGGAACCTTTGACACAAAAATATAAAATCTACCAAACAAATAGACTAATCAGGGGTAAATAGGTTATTTTTCTCGTTTTTTGTCATACTACTGGTCTACCATACAAAAAACGCAAAGCTAAAACTCTTTTGCATGACAACACCGCTTCGTTTGTTCGCAAAAGAGTGAAGTCCTACCATTTCTATTTTAAAATACCCTTAAAAGAAATAGATGTTTTTTTCTTTATACGAAACAGAAAAATCAAGAATTGTAATAGCTACGGTTTCTTTTTATGTTGTAGTAGAAAAGAAAAATGGTCTATTTATTGGGGTGGTTTTAAACTAGAGATGGTATATTTGCTATATAAGGTGATTGAGAAATACCATAGTACCATTCTTTTTGATAAAATGCGTATCTATAAAAAAAAGACGCATTCCTATGCGCCTTTTGATTGTGCTATTTGATGCGCTTATTGTGGCGGTTTCTGTGGGGTGAAGAAAAATTCTTCTTTTACAATTTTGCCATTATCTACCTGATACATGCATACCTCTTCCATGGTAGTTCTCGGCCCTCCTTTAAAGGTAACATCCATCTTCATGGTGCAGCTAAAAAAGTTATCCGCTATCAATGGATCGGATACTTCTAGACCATGCATGGCTTCCAGCATATTGTTGAACTCCTCCCCTTTTTGGCGTACGGCTTCTATACCACGTACCTCTCTATTTGGTGAGCCTGGCGGCTCTAGGCTCACAATATGGTTGGCGTATAATTCGTTTACAGCCGCATCGAACTCCATATTTCTGCAATAGTTTACCAATTTGTTGGCTACTTCATTTGTATTCATAATTATTTGTTTTTAATCGATTATGATGATAATTTACAACTTTAAAATGTGGTTTCCTAGGACAACTTACAAACGAAACAAATTTTCCTGTTCTTTTATGCTTTCCACAGAGTGAAAAACCAAAGTGTACGGCTACTAAAAACAGTTTGCTAAAGTAATGTTAAGATTTGGGGATGTCCTGTTAAGTTTTCCCTAGATTAATGGGAAGATTGTAATTCAAAAAACCAATACATAGATAGTTTACATAAATTAGATATTATTTTATTAATCAATATGGTTTTTTTTGCTAGTTCAAACCTTGGCCTTTTTGGCTTATAATTACCATCTTTATTCATACAGTAACTTTTGCAGCAAAAAATCGAGAACAATATTATTAATGCTAAAACTCAAATCTTCCCCGCCCTTGTATATTTTTGTGTTTTTACTCAAACTTAAAATCTTTAATACTCTCATGAATATTATAATACCTCGACAAAACTAGACGATTGTTTAAGTTGAAATTTTACTAACTTTAAACAATGACAAAAATGAGAAAAAACCGCAGAAAATTCACATCGGAATATAAATCAAAAGTAGCCATAGAGGCTTTAAAGGAGCGCTATAGTTTATCAGAACTTGCAGAGCGTTTTGAACTACACCCGAACCAAATTAATCAATGGAAACAAGAGTTTCTAGAAAAGTCAAAGGATGTATTTGATAAAAAATCATCTAAACCCAAAGAAGATCAGGTTGATCTAGATAAGCTTTATGCTAAAATTGGTCAGCTTGAGGTTGAACGCGATTATTTAAAAACAAACTTGAAGAAATTGGATCTGTTGGGATGAAGAAGGAACTGATATTAAGTGATCAAAATTCATCTTTGCGTATACGCAAACAATGCGAACTGATGAGTATATCAAGAAGTAGTTTTTATTATACTGCCTTGGGAGAGAAACCAGAAAACTTTCAGATCATGGGGATCATGGACAAACATATCCTAGAAGAACCAACAGCTGGTGTTTTGACCATGCAATCTATGCTAAGGGCTGGGGATAAAAGCTGGTTATGAACGTGTAAGACGATTAATGCGTAAAGCAAACATACGACCTATTTATCCTCGACGTCATTTAACAGTATTAGGAGAGAAAGAATACATATACCCTTATCTATTGAAAGGCTTACAGATTAACCGACCCAATCAAGTTTGGGAGATAGATATTACCTATATCCCCATGGAAAAAGGATTTATGTATCTCACGGCCATTATAGATGTTTACAGTCGTGCGATAATGGGCTGGGGATTATCTAATACTTTTGATGCGGTGGCGAGCTTAGAAGTAGTAAAGCAAGCCATTAGTGATAACGGTAAACCTGAAATACTCAATTCTGATCAAGGTAGTCAATTTACTTGCCTGGCCTATGTAGATTTACTCAAAGAAGAAGGTATAAAAATCAGTATGTATGGCAAAGGTCGTGCATTGGACAATATCTATATTGAAAGATTTTGGAGAACGATTAAGTACCAATATATTTATTTGAATCTAGCAAGCGATGGAATAAGCCTATACATAGGCATTAAAAAATGGTTAGAACGATATCATAACAAAAACCATCAAGGCATTAACCAGAAACCTATTGAAAAGTACAGAAATGCAGCATAAAAAATCAACTAAAAATGGTCTAAGCTAATCGAGGTACTATAGTATTTATTATAAGAATCGTATTTGCCATATTGGTAGGTATTGTAATTATAGGAGGTATAAAAAGAATTGCCAAAGTAACCGAAAGAGTGGTTCCCTTCATGGCAGTATTATACGTATTAGCCGCCTTGTTTATTATTATTTCTAATTGGCAAT
>JAOXRU010000405.1 GCA_025800395.1 Flavobacteriaceae bacterium | reverse complement strand
AGATATGTTATGGATAGGAGCACGCTCTACCGTTAGTCCTTTTATAGTGCAAGAAATTGCAGATGCCTTAAAAGGAACCGATAAGGTAATTTTGGTTAAAAACCCAGTAAACCCAGATCTTCCATTATGGCTAGGAGCCATAGAAAGATTAGCTTCTGCAGATATTAAAAAACTAGGCGTAATTCACAGAGGGTTCTCTACTTACGAGAAAACCAAGTACCGCAATAATCCAAAATGGCAATTGGCTATAGAGTTGCAAAGCAAGTTCCCAGATTTACCTTTAATAAACGATCCTTCGCATATAACTGGTAATCGGGAAATGATATTCGACGTTTCTCAGACCGCTTTAGATCTTAATTTCGACGGACTCATGATCGAAACCCATACCGATCCAGATAACGCTTGGAGCGATGCCGCACAACAAGTTACTCCAGACAAATTAGTGCAGATTATGAAAGATCTGAAAATTAGAAAAGAAACTACCTCCGAAGAAGATTATACCCAAAGTTTGGCAAATTTACGCGCACAAATAGATGTAATTGATAATCAGTTGCTTAATCTACTAGGAGAGCGCATGAAAGTAGCAGACGGAATTGGAAACCTAAAGAAGAAGAAAAACGTGGCCGTATTGCAAAGCAAACGTTGGAACGAAATTCTAGGAAAAATGGTGCTAGAAGGAGACGAGCGTGGACTAAGCGAGGCTTTTATCTTAAGTATGTTTAAAGCAATACACCAAGAAAGTATTAATAGACAAGAAGATATTTTAAAATCGTAATACCATTTCAAACAAGAAATGGTGTAGTTTTTCTAAGATCGTATAAAATGGCGGAGTAAAAACTTCGCCTTTTTTGTTGTAAACGAAGTTTTTTGTCTGCCCATATCGGGTACAATCCTACTATTTTTACTTTCTTTGTTTTAGGAAAACAAAGCATGTCTAAA
>JAOXRU010000403.1 GCA_025800395.1 Flavobacteriaceae bacterium | reverse complement strand
ATCAATTGTATATTTGTTTTCCAGACAGATTATAACAACCAAAAATTATAACCTGTGAATTTTGAAATTAGTTTTCTAAAAACACAAAATTCTGGATAGACTCTCCAAAAAGCCTTGAATTAAGGGTTTAACCTGCGCCTTTTTAATCCAAATCTCACTATTTATAAGGCTTCTGTGTAGATAATTTATATCGAACTCACGTTAAGTAAAACATTTCCCTGCTGCGTGTTGGTGTCGCAAAGCAATTGCAGTAAGGCATATTGCATTGCAGCCTTTGTCTAGGACGAAAATTACTGGTCTAGACTCTGTTTCAATTGCTGCTTCAAATCGCGACGCCTTTTCTTAAAGTTTTTCTTTATATTGTTTATACTAAAATCTTTTCCTTCAAATTTTTGCACTACTTGTAAGTTTTGCAAATCTACTTGTTGTTCCCATAGGGTTTTTGCTTCTATTTTGCGTTGTTCGACAGTATAGGCTTCCCATTTTTGTTGTAAGAGTTGCCGTGCCAATTTCTTGTTGCGGTGCTGAGAGCGATGGCTTTGTGCCAATACCTGCAAGCCGCTGGGCAGATGTTTTACCCGCACTGCGCTATTCACCTTATTGGCATGCTGTCCACCTGGGCCACTGCTACGTACTGCGCTAAACTGCAAATCTTTTTCTTGCAATACTATGGCTTTGGGAAGTTGCATTTCTAGTACAGCTATATACCAGTTTTTGCGCTTGTGGTGTTTGCGATATTTGGATTTTCCTACCCAAAGAATGGTGCCAACCCATTGGGTTTTTATCCATTCCCATTGTCTAGGATCTACAGCCACCACCACCGATTTTAGTGTACCTTGTTGGGCATCTTTTTCCGATACCAAGACTTGGGCTGCAATCTCTCTGCTTTTCATTTCGTCCAAAAACAAGGCCAATACCCGCGCTACCACCCAGCTACATTCTATGGGACCATTTCCGGAGGTAAATAACGTGAGTTCGATATAACTTACGCACACAGTTTATTTTGATTTTCTTAGGCTAGGCGTGGCTTTGAAGGGCTATTTATAGCTCGAAAAGATCACAACGACGCATAAGGAAAGACAAAATAAATCTATAGAAAGCC
>JAOXRU010000380.1 GCA_025800395.1 Flavobacteriaceae bacterium | reverse complement strand
ATGGCCTTTTGAGTGTTTGCATGTGACGTCACGGCGGCCATATTGGTTTCCCAATGAAATGGCGGCGATATTGGTGTCCCAAATGAATCTTATGGGACTTTAAGGTGGCCCGCGGCTATTTATTGGAGCGGAGGCACCCTTTTCTAGATCGAATTTTGGGCAAGTAAACTTTAACTGATTTCTCTAAGTTTTGGCAATCAATATAACAAATGGTCAAATTTTATAGATCTTTAAATTTTAGGGCAAACGAAGTAAACGATCGCCAGATACAAGCGCCTCTAGAAAACTCTATTTTTTAAGAAAACGCGAATATTTTCATAACACAAAGATAGATTTTTTTCTAATTAACGTCAATAAGTTCCAATACTTCAAGGTTTACTTTGAGAAAGTTTCAACAATATCGGCTGGATAGAAATTGCTACACAGTCGATTGTTTGATTTTGCCTTCAAAATATTATGGTTGTGTGTTTGCCTCAGCTGTCGCAAGAGCACTAAAAGGACGCTGACCGCACAACTATTATCTTGGAGATTAATATCACCTTGTGTTATGAAAATATTCGCGTTTTCTTAACAAATAGAGTTTTGTAGAGGCGCTTGTATCTGGCG
>JAOXRU010000354.1 GCA_025800395.1 Flavobacteriaceae bacterium | reverse complement strand
TACATTTTGCACATTACCTCCTCTAAATATGGCATTATTCATACGAACACCATCTACTACAAGTAGCACCCTATTGGTGGCGAATCCTCGGATCATGGGGCTTCCTCCTCCTAACTGACTTTTTTGTACAAACACATAACCGCTTTTCTGTAATACATCTGCAGCAGTTTGTGCACCCGCAGCATTTATTTCTTCCGCACTAACAGATAAAATTTTCTGAGGAATATCTTTCTTTTGTTGCTCCCATTTAGATACCGAAAGCACCACTTCTTCTAACTGTTCCGAAGTTTGGGTTAAGTATAGGGTTGTTCCTTTTTTTAAAATCTGGGCCTTGGTTACTCTTCTAGAGATAAATCCGGACCTAGAAAGAAAAACAACTTCTTTTTGTGTAAACGAATCGAGGTTTAAATAACCCTCGAAATTGGAGTACACAGTTTGCGATTTGTCTTTATTTTGTGCCTTAACACCAATAATAGGGAATCCCGAATCGAGATTTAACACTTTTATTTGTTGTGAAAATATCGTTTGAGTTATAACAAAAACAATTATTCCAAATAGCTTTTTCATTAAATTATACTACCAATAACCGAACTTCATATTAATCTTCAAACAGTTGTTGAAGCACCAAAATGGACTTGGGTGCCCGAAAACCTTGCAAATGTAGTTCAAAATAAATTATTAACTTGTTTAAAACCGCAACCCGTATTTCTTTGTTGAGTTTTATATAAGGTAAGCTATCAAAATTTGTGCCTAAGAGGGCTCTAAAAACAGTTAATTCTTCGTCAAAAAGAATAGGATTATTATTAGGAATACTAACAAATTCGGCTTCCTGCAAATCGAAATATGGCAAATGCTCTTGATTTAGTTGTGGGTAGAACCCTAAAAACTTCGAAAGCTGTAGCATAAAAAACAAATGAAAATTTGCCACTTGGTCTTGCTGGTCTAAATACTGCAAAGACAACTCCAAAAACCCAAACAACTCCTTGTTTTCTATCTCCTCTTGCAATGCGCCACTTAAAACTTCTGCCAAAAAAATAGCCAAGGAACGTTTTATAGGATCTAGGTACAATTCTTTATAGGTATAGGCTAACCGCACCTCTTTTATGTGTTCCATTTTACCATTTTTCCTATCGGAAGCAACCAATTCTAGCTGCATTAAACTCTGAAAATACGCTGCCTTTACCTTTCCTTTCTTTGTACCCAGTACTCCTTTGAGCATATAGGTAACCAAACCCATTTCTGCTGTGTATGCTTTTACAATAAGGCTGGTATCTGCATACTTTAGCGCAGAGAGTACAATGGCCTTGGTTGCTATCATTAGTTTTCTAGTAAAATATGCATTAGGGCTTCTGCAGAAACTTTACCTATAGTTCGAATATGTGCTCTTGGAGTTTCATCTCCTATTTCGTAAGTAATTCCCACTGCATTGTGCCCTTTAAGGAGCCATCCTTTGGAGGTTGGTCTTTTACTATTGCTGGGTTTTTCGTTTACCTTATAGCCATTTACCTTTTGTTCTAAAGCAGTAAACCATTGGTTTATAAATTGTGGATAGGCAGTAGTTTTGCGAGTGGTATTGGTATAAAACACATCGTACCAAGTAGAATGAAAGTCTAGCCCCAACACCAATT
>JAOXRU010000353.1 GCA_025800395.1 Flavobacteriaceae bacterium | reverse complement strand
GAATAGGAAAAACCAGCTCGCTATTTCAAATATTATCAAAGGGCTATATATCAAACGATACAACTCCAGAAATAAAAACTAAAATATCAAAGATATCAAACGGTACAACACAGTAACACTGCTCAAGGTGGCTCACGGTATCTGTTTTTTTTTTCTTTTTTTGCCTTAAGGTGAGACTTTTGAAAACAAAATATCTATTAGAACCATGGCTAATTTTCAATCGCCATTTTCCTTTTTTCGTTGGGTAAGGATTTTGTTGTTGTTCGTAGTCTATTTCTCCCATTGCTATTGATACTATGGTAACCCGTGTTGCTTGGAAACTAGACTCGATTTCCGCCGCTCCCTCGAGTCCGGTCTTTGTTCGGCTGATAATCGAGCCTACTTGGAAACCAGTTTAAAATAAATCTTTCATCGTATGTTACTATTATGGTGTTGTTTGGCAAAAATCGAAGGTTGACTTCTGATAGAATCAGTTTTGTTTTCAAGTTTCACCTCAAAGGAAAAAAAGACTACTATGCGCTCAGAGGAATTAGTTAAACTGGCTCAATTATAGTGGAACCTCGATTTAACGAAGTGCCAAGGGACTGGGCCAATTGGTTCGTTATATCGAGGGTTCGTTATATCGAAAACCTCGATATAACGAATTTGTTGAAAGACAATGTAATTTTTCGTTATATTGCAGTACAGTTAATAATTAACTGAAGTACTAAGAGCCAAAGAAGATAGAGCGGGTTAGATTTTACGATAGTGCTAGTGTCATACTGTAAATGTGAGCCGTAGTGACTGATACGTTGCTCTCTTATTACAAGGTTAAAGGATTTTCATCGCTGCATGTTGGTCTTTTTCGCAGTCATCTTTTGTCGCGTGATGACATTTATTCGTTATATCGGGGTAGATTTTACGTTTGGGGTCCTCGATTGTGTTCGGTATCGAGGATTTCGTTATATCGAGGTTCGTTATATCGAGGTTCTGTTCCATACATTTTAGTGTAACTTTGACCGGGCTCATGAAGAATATCGTTCGTTATACCAAGGACTTCGTTATGTAGAGGTTCGTTAAATAGAGGTTCCACTGTAACTAATTCCAATCCATCAATAAAAGAAAAAAGGCACCACTTTCCTATACAAATTGATTTGTCAAAAGATGAATGAAACCTCTGCTCAACTGTGTACATGGCTCCACTATAATGCCTTTTGCAAAGGCAAAGGCAGGTCGTAAATTCGGCAAACAAGCGGTT
>JAOXRU010000342.1 GCA_025800395.1 Flavobacteriaceae bacterium | reverse complement strand
CCATAGGTAGCTTAGTACTATTGATTGAGGTCTTAAGGTTGCCCAACCAAGCAGCACTCACTCACTGATCATGTTGGCCTCATGACTTTATTCTCTCGACTTGTAGGGCTCATGATCACTGATTCAAAAGGCCAGTTTGAGACGATTTAACCGCACCTACCGGGATGGAAAAAACGGGTACCGATCTTCCTGCGAAAACAAATCTTAATCTCATGGCATTGCCAACTAGAGGTGACAAATTTGGGAGCAGATGCCTCGACCTCCGACTTTCAAACGTGGCATGGACTCGGTCGGGAAAACACCATGCCTGGACTCAACCGACCAGATAGAGGCCAATGCAAAGGTCGGGTTTTAGACTGGGTCCCAAACTAGTCATGGTAGAGTCGGGGCAAGGCCGGGTTCCGAAATTTGATAACTTTACAATTTATTCTGCTGAATGAAGTCTAACAAAACATTAGGTGTGTTTATTTGGGGGCAAAACCGAACATCGGGGAGGGTTGTAAAACACCTTTTTAGCTTTTTATTATACCCACCAAAGCAAATCGGGCAAAGAACGGCACATGAAATGATGCTGTCCCACATACGTCTGCCGTAACCACAAAATGGACAAAATAGATGAAAATAAATTTTCAAATTAAGCCGAAATGTATGGTGCATAGTTTTAACATGTATTTAACTAGTTTTTGCATACATTAAACGGTCTGTGGCTAATGTATCACTCGATACTGTGTGCCTAACTATAGAATATGCTGTCAGCGATAGGATCTAATATTTTTAGTTACTTTTGCTGAAAATCGGTGTTTTCAAGAGCGCCTCGCCACCCC
>JAOXRU010000339.1 GCA_025800395.1 Flavobacteriaceae bacterium | reverse complement strand
TTTTCGTTGCTTTTGAGATTTTTCTAGGTACAGCCTCGTTTCCATGTGTGTCACGTGACCATTCTTACTATGTGGACGTCGATGACAATGTAGTGCCGATTAGGCATGTGCAGTAGGTTTAGTAATTTCTTGCATTTTGGTGGTCTTTTTCCTTGCTTTTGTGATTGTTCTAGGTCCAGCCTCGTTTCCATGTTGCAGGATCGAGGGCCTGGAATAGACCCCCTTTAATGGTCGAAGACCTTATATTTCGAGGTGGAAACAGCAATATTCTTAATCAGGGTGGCAAAATGAAGGCTTTGAGCTATGTTTCCTGCTTCTATCCAAAATGTTTAGCGAAAATCGTTTTTTTGCCATCTGCCTCCTGACTATTATCCCTGAATATACGATATTACCCTTCAAATAATATCAGGTCATATCAACTTCCATTTTCCAACACCGAAACTAAAATTTCCTTTTTCCGTAAACATTGTTCTTTCTATTTCTTGCATTTTTATTGTTTGATAGTTCCCCCGAGAGTTCACCTCCCCGAAAGTAACGCTAATAGTTTTACCCTCCTTTAAATATCGAAAGTAGCGGGCCCTCGGAAAGCAACGACACCCCCAACTTAGAGAGCCCTTCAAAAAGCTATTGCTGCTTTAAAACCAACCAAAGTAATGTGCCGGATACTTCAATTTTAACCAAACCTTATTCAGTGACTCCTGATGGAACCGTTGCATTAAGATACCGGTATAAGTAATAGTTCTCCCACAAGGCTCCGTTCAGACTTGGTGCTCGGGCACGTTGCCCGGGCACGGGTATCAGTCTGGACATAGCCTTTTGTTGGTGCCCGAGCACAAATTTTGGGCACCGT
>JAOXRU010000310.1 GCA_025800395.1 Flavobacteriaceae bacterium | reverse complement strand
CGTTATCAGGTGCTTAAATTTGGAGGAAAATCCTTAGCTAATGGTTCTGGCATACAACATGTACAAAACATTATTCAGGCCAAGGCAAAAGACAATTCAGCATTGGCGGTAGTAGTATCGGCTCGTGCTAATGCTACAGACAACCTGTTATTGTTGCTAGAAACTGCTAAAAAAGGTATGGACTATAGCCAGTTGTTGCAAAGTTTTCAAGAATATCAGTGTGCTGGTGTTCCAGCGGCATGCTTAGAAAAAGAACTTACAACGCTGCAACAATTGCTAGAGGGGGTAAAACTATTGGGCGATTATACGAATAAAATAAAAGATCGGGTGTTGGCACAAGGCGAACTTATTGCCTCCAAATATTTGGTTTATCAGCTACAAGCAAACCATCTGCAAGCCGTAGCTATAGATAGTCGAACTTGGCTTAAAACCGATGCTGTATTTGGTGCGGCCCAACCATTACCAAATTCTAAAGACAATCTGCAAGGAATTATAAAAAAGCTACATGGTAAGATACCTATAATAACAGGTTTTATTGGTAGTACCTTAGAAGGAGAAACCACTACCCTAGGGCGCAACGGAAGCAATTATACCGCATCTTTAGTAGCAAATTATATCGATGCCGAAGAATTACAAAACTACACCCA
>JAOXRU010000306.1 GCA_025800395.1 Flavobacteriaceae bacterium | reverse complement strand
CTTGTAGTTTTATGGCATTCCCAAAGCACTGCTATCAAGCGGCACGGGCAATACTGGCTTTTTTAAATCAATAAGGCAATACCAACCAAACAAAATCTTGCCCTACTACGCCCTTAGCATTTTGCCCATGCCGCTTTGCAGTACGTGGGCTTCCTTAGGGTTGCCTACGTCTGCAAGTAGTTCTATTGGTTATACCTCAAAAGTTATCGCCTCTAGCCCTCACGCAACTACAAAACAAACACTTTGCCTAAAGAAGTTTACAAAAGGGCTATAGAAAAGTAACACGATGTAATCATCGTTTTTTATATCTTATACCATTTCAAACAACCAATAGGTTATTCTAGGTTAAATTTTAGCAGGCATAACTCTGTTTGGTTAAAAAGGTTCTCCAAAAATCTTCTCTCTAGGCTGTAAACCGCTACAGAAACAACTAAAACAAAGTATTGCAAACGGGCGCTCCCAATACCAATTAAAAAAATAATAGGGGCGGAAATTGCTTTCCACCCCTACAGCTAACTCAAATAATCTAAAATAGATTAACCAGTATAGAGAAGTACTGGATTTTAAGATGACAAAAATTCCACTAAATCAAAATCTAATCACTCGTATGCTTTGGTATTCTTCCGACTTGTACTCAAACCTGTATCGAATACGTAACTTTAGTTTTATAATATGTTGCTTTAAGACATCAAAGGCGCTATGCCGCCTGTCTCTTAACAATTCTAACTGATGGTCGTGTTTGTCTATCTTCTTATTCAAATCGCCACATTTGTTGTATAACTTTAACAATTCGGGTATGTGTATGTCTTTGTTCTCGGGCCTATAAGTAGGACCCATCTTGCTTATTACATGTATAATTCGTCGCAAATCTCGCCTGCGGGTTCCAAAACTACATTCTGGACTTTTGCGCTTCTTCCCTTTCTTGTCCTTATCCGTTGTAGCACTCTTGTTAGCACTGGACTTCGTACCAACACCGCGCATTTTCCTGTTTATAGATGCTACCTTTTGCGTAATGGCATCTTTCTTGCCCAATTGCCACTCTAAATAGCGGTATATTGGCGACAAGCGCAACATTAAGGCATTTGGTGCTAGTTCGTACAAATGGTTGCGCACCTTGTGTAGGGCAGCATTATCGTTGTCAAACTCAAAAGTCTCTTGGTGTATCTTTTGGGTGGCATCAATAACCTTTTGTAGCTTCTTTATAATATCGGCACGCTCTTCTTTGGAAAAACCTTCCATCGAATCAATAATCTCTACGGCTCGTGCAGCCTTGTCGAGTATACTATCCATACTCCCTTGATTTCCAGACATAATATGGTTTTTTTAAATGGTTATTATTTTACTCTGGAACAAACATATGTTATTATTGTAAGTCTTTTCTTATTTTTGTTGTGTGAATAAAGATTATTGTTGCGAAATGTAGGTTATTTGTTGTAATGCCTTCCATATAAAAAGAAAAAAAGCACCAATACTATCTACCAATAGCCAGTTTTATCTGTAGCACATCGCATTCCTTTCGCCTGCACCAAAACGATATTGCACCTTACTACAATTCTACTTCCAAGCTTGTAAATTTTATAGCATATCGCCAGAATTATTTGCGCACCAGCCCCAATCTTATGCCCTAGTAATGGCGTAATATCTGCTGGTAAAGGAAGTAAACGATCGGGTTACCCAATTCTATAGCACTACTTGCTCTTGGTGTTGCAAATAGCCCATTTACAACTCCCTAGAAGCAATCTTTTCTGTGCCTGCTTTCTTTATTTCTACAGCTATATATATTATCTAAAAAACTGTATTTAAACTTTTTATAACATAGCAATAAACTTTCTATAGCGCACAATGCCAACCGATGGCACGATCTAAG
>JAOXRU010000290.1 GCA_025800395.1 Flavobacteriaceae bacterium | reverse complement strand
CTCGGTGGCTTCTCCTGCTTTTTCTATGCGTCGGGGGTCTTCCCCAAAGCTCTCCAAATCCCCGAGTTTGCTCACTACGCGCTGGCTGCCTATATAAATATGTTTGGTATAGGCACCGCCATTTTGAATCACCATATAGGGGTTGATATAGGCGGTATAGGTATTGGTTTGGGTGCGTGCCCCGCTAAAGGCCGAATTGACATATACTCCTTCTCCTGCACCACTGCTTTTTACTACCCGTTCGCCCCCAGCATCGTAGGTGTAGAGGCTTACGTAGCTAAAAAATACTCCTATCTAAAACAGGTTTGTAGACAGACTGGTTGGTAGATTTCCAGTCAATGGTCTTTTGGTTCTTTTAGGGTATTTGACTAGGGTAATGCAAAAAACCAAAGGAGATTCACTTGCTGGAAGATTGGTGGGGCTGTTACCGTGAGCACTCTCTACATGAGATATCCAACAAAAAGTACTTATTTACTTATTAGCCGTGTACTTCAATCAAAATATTCATTTCTTATTCAATAAATTTATTATTGCCAGTAAGATTATTGGAGCCCTATACACCATCTTACTAAAGTCTTCATTTCTTGTAACTGAAAGCAACTGTTTGGTTAAAGACGTATCTAAGTAGCTTGAATCCATTATTCGTTTTAAAAATTCTATTTGCCAATACAATGTGGAATCAATTTCATTTTTTTCAGTAACCAATGCATAATACGGACATCGATAAAACAAATTAACGTGATATTCATAAACACTAAAATAAAAGCCTGATTTATCCTCAATAGACAGTATAGCATTGATTGTTTCTAATAAATCTTTTCTTGACTCAGCTTTGATCTGTTCAAATAAAGAAGAATATGCCTCTTTTGTAGCATTACTTAAAATTCCTGTTTCAATAAAAGCATTTTCACAGTCTTCCATCAATTCATAAAAATCGAAAGAATTTAGAAAATTTCCATCATTCATTACTTCCTTAACACATTCTTTGATCTTTTCCTCAACTACCTGCTGCGAATGACATGATGAACTTAATAATATTATTACTAAAACAATATTTCTTACCATTATTCAAATCTTTTTAAAAATTTATTAGAATCTTTTTCATCAAGGTAGAATTGATACAACCCATTCTGGTTCTTAGTTTTTGGATGGTATATGCTAAAAAATGCATTAAATTGATTTGGAAAAGATCGGCCCACTGTGCTCTGCGTTTTATTCACACTAATTCCTAATCTATGATTATTATCTCCATAAACCCTAGCCATGGGAATATTAAACACTATATCAATTTTTTCTCCATCTACTATTATAGAACCAAACCCTCCGATAGTACCATTCCCTCCCAAACTATGTGCTGAAGCGAATGTCCTTTTAGTATAAAAATCTCCCGTTAAAAAGCTATATTTTTCTTTATTTTTCGTGTAATCAACGGCAAATAAAAATTGATCCAATCTATTTTGATCTCTTTTTCCATTATTTGAAGTCAAATTCAATTTTAGAATTGGACTAGATTTTTCCTGTCCGTATGGATTCATTTCATATACTTGATCTCCAGAAACTGAAGTTACCCCAGCGATTACGGTCTCAGACCCTATGAGTTCTTTTGCTTTTTCTCTACTAATACCATACTGATCTGCAAAAGTATCTACAGTATCTCCTTTTTCCGCAACATATGTAATGGAGCCGTTACTATTAACTTTAGGAACCCATTCCGGCCCCATCCCCGTAGGATCGGTAAACATAATCGGATTGGAATAGGTGTACTCATAAGGAGAGCGGTGTGCGCCTACTTCTTCCCAGAGTGGGTCTACAGAAAGCCACAAGCTTATCCTCGGATTATAATACCGTGCCCCATAGTAATATAACCCAGTTTCCTCATCCAATTCCTTGGCGTTAAACTTATAAGGGGTGTTCCATCTGGCATTTTTGGATTCTATGAACACCTCTCCGAAAGGAACGTATTCCAGATGTTGTACGACTTCGCCTTCTAAATTAGTGATAAATGAGGAACTGCCCAAATGATCGGCATGGTAATAATATTGTAGCAATTCCGGATCTTCGTTTTC
>JAOXRU010000286.1 GCA_025800395.1 Flavobacteriaceae bacterium | reverse complement strand
AAACCTCAGATGGTGTCTGATGTGTTTTTTGAAAGCAATCGGAGCTATTAAAATCATGTAAAACAACATATAGGCTTTCATTTTCTCGATTGCCAGTTAGTACCGATATATGATGTAGCGGTGCTTTGGTTTTTTGTTTTTTTGTTTCTTCGAAAATACATTGGGATCCAATACTCGGATGCTGTATTTCAATAGCCGAATACCCACAAAGCTCATAGCGTTGTGTAAAAAATTCTTCTTGGTATAAGTATGCTGGATTAATTGGTATTTGGGGGGCCGATATTTGTAGTTCGGGGCTTACAAATGCTTTGGCGGTAAAATGCGGGCCTTGTTCTTTGCCACTATACACTTCTTTTTCTCCCAGGTGTAGGGTAAAATAGTATGTTTTGTCTTCGTTTCCAGGGTCTTTTACGGGCCACCGAAATACGCTAACACCTGTTTGGGGGTCGGAGTCGAGCACAAAACGGGGCATGCCACTATCGGTAGCATCCCATATTTTGAGTACCATAGGCACTTCATATATGCCTTTACCAGAGACTTCTATTTTGGTGCTGTCTCCCAGGCAGCCATACTGTTTTTCTTCTAAACTCTCGTTACCGCTAGGATCGATATGGCTATTGTACCAATGTACATCTTCAATTTGGGTTGTAGCGGCCAAACTAAACGTAACCGATGCCAATTTGCGTTGATGTTTGTCGAGTAGTTCTACCAAAACCATGCTTGGGCAATTGTTGCTTCCTGCATGTTCGGGTAATAGTACCAACTCTGCTTTTGGACCACCAGTATAGTCCAATTCATCTACCTGTAGGCCATTGTGGTAGATATACCAGCGG
>JAOXRU010000251.1 GCA_025800395.1 Flavobacteriaceae bacterium | reverse complement strand
GTTTCTATTATGTTAGCCACGGCAACGCCACAATCACCTGCTATGAAGAGATCTTTAGAGAACTTGGAGCTGTACAATTATCCACATCAGCAAACCGAAAACCTTTACGATACGAAAACAAGCCGAGAGCTGGAGCGTCTTCGATCGTTGCATGTCTAGTTCTGACAGAATTTAGGAGAATGTTTTATAATAAAATCGTGTGCAATGAGGGCAAAAAAAAAGAGCCGAAAGAATGTAGAGAACTAATTGGCAAACACTGCAAAAAAAAGTCTACAACACAAAACACCGCCTGATTAGACCAGATATCAGATATTGGCGAAACTCGATGTTCAAAGTGGCCACAAATATGGAACCGGGACTGTGGACTACTGGCTATGGATTATGGATCAGAAACTACGGGCTACATTTGGACAATAAATAGTGGCATGAATTTTTTTTTTGGCATAATTGCAAAGCTAACACACATATTTTTTCTATGTTTACCTTAATTTTCTTTCAGTTCTTCATATTGTAAATTCTCTGAAAATTCCTAAAACACTTACGTATTCAGTAGTAACAAAAATGAGGTATAAAAAACAAAACTGGATACAAGGCCGGCACAATGGCAAAATGGTAGATTTATTCAATT
>JAOXRU010000250.1 GCA_025800395.1 Flavobacteriaceae bacterium | reverse complement strand
TGGGTTACTACCATTTTTATTTTCTTTCCGTATTCGAGGTAACGCGTGGCTTCTATCTTCTCTGTGGCTTCTAAAGGCAATATTGCCATTTTCGGAAAGTCTAACAATGCTTGTTTTCGAAATGCGTATACCCCTTTATGTTCGTAGTACACTGTATTCTCTTGCATTTCTCGTGGGTACGGAATTGGTGCTCTGGAGAAATAGAGTGCAAAATTTCTATTATCTACAATAACTTTTACATTGTTTGGGTTTTCAATTTCTTCTTTGCCATGCATGGGATTCATTAGCGAAGCTAAATCTATTTCCTCTTTTGGATCCTCTTTAAAGACTGCAAGGAGTTTTTCTAAACTATCTCTATCGGTAAATGGTTCGTCGCCTTGTACATTTACTACTATATCTACATCTACATTTTCAGCAGCTTCGGCTATTCGATCGCTCCCACATTGGTGTTCTTTTTTGCTCATTACCACCCTTCCTCCTACTGCTTCTATGGCATCGAAAATAATGTTGCTATCGGTTACTACCAAGACATCATGAAAAAGTTGGGTATCCATCATGGCTTCGTAGGTTCTTACAATTACAGGTTTTCCTCCTAAATCTTGCATTAGTTTCCCGGGAAACCTACTGGCTTCGTAACGGGCGGGGATCATTGCTATTACTTTCACTATTCAACTATTTATTAGCGTGTCAAATCTACTATATTATTCCAACTTTTTGGGTCTTAACTTATAATAAATCTTAAATACTATCCACAAAACAATTATTACCAAAACCATGGCCAGAGTTGGTGCCAAAACAGATGCCGTTGCCATTACAGTGGCTGTTCCTGTTTCTACCGCTGCAATTGCAGGATTACCTACTCCCGCAGTGGTGGCGGTAGAGGTAAGTCGGGTGGCCGCAGAGGCACCGCTAATTGCTGCTGCAGTTCCGCCGCCTGCTATTATGGCTAAAGACCAACTAACTACTGGATCTAGATCGGCTACTGTTGCTACCACCACTATAGTACCAGCTATACCAGCTAAAGGTACGCTAATAGAGTCTAAGGCATTGTCGATCCAAGGAATAAAATAGGCTGCAATTTCCACTAGCATTGCTATGCCAAAAGTAATTACTGCTGTTAAACTTCCTAACCAAGAAAAACTATCGTTAAGGTCCCAGCCTCCAAAATAAGAAGCCAAGGATAATACAAACAAAGGCAGAAATACACGAAATCCGACCGCAGCTGCCAAGCCAATGCCCAAAAATATACTTATTATAGTAGCACTCATATAGATGTTTTATAAATTGAAATGTACAAAGAATTGCAATAATTTAAAAATATTATATATATAAGAACGTTGCAAAACATTTTTTACAAAATAGAATAACCCCTAATAAGAATGTAAGCCAGAGCAACCTATTGGTTGTTAGGGTTTAATATTAGTTGCCATTTGAAATTACTACAATAAGCAGCTTTTTTTCTTTCTATTTTAATACATTCCGAATTAGCACATCTTATATGTCTTGAAGTTTCTTTAAAATAAGAAGCTATACATTTTTTGCTTTATCCATAGGGGTTTAAGGGCATTTTAAACCATAATTGGAGCAAGGAATCGAACATAGGTTTAAAGGAGGTTTTAAGCTAGGTACGGTATTAAACCATTGCTTCGTTTGCTATTTTGTTTGGCTGTGTTTTTCAGAAGTTGAAACCATGCTGTTTGGTTCTGGGAGTTTTGGTTTGCAGTAGTTTGCACTGTGTTTTGCGGTTGTTAGCGTAGTTTTTGGCAGTAGTTGGCACTGTG
>JAOXRU010000245.1 GCA_025800395.1 Flavobacteriaceae bacterium | reverse complement strand
TGTGTTTTGACTTTTGGTAACCATGTTTTCTAAAGTACCAAAATTATAGTTAATTGTGGCGCCAATACTAAATCCTTTGAAAAGGTTTCTGGCGTAGGTGAGGAATACTTTGTTTACACCTCCAGATCCTTCAAAATCATTTCTTACGGTAACTTCATCATTGGTAGACCGAAGTTTATATCCTACAGAGCTGTAAGGGACCAGACCAAATCCGAAAGAAGATTTTTTGCTAGTTTGCATGGCAAGAGAAATATAATTAAAAGTAACTTGCTGTGCGTTTTGCTTGTTGCTGCTAGTTTCGTAATTGGTACTGTTAAAAGTACCACCAACAGAAAAATTAGTAATACGCAAATTGGCATAGGAGGCTGGGTTTTTAAGATTTACATGAATGCTATCTCGAAATGTTATTAAACCTCCCATGGATTGATTTTCAACAGTACCAGCAAAATCAACATCCCCTAATCCAAAAAAGGAATATGGGGAAATAGAACCCTCCTGACTATAGGTATTCCAGCTAGCTAAAAAAGCTATGCCAACTATAATTCTTCTTATCATTTATTCTCTATTGTATTCTAGTAAATAATTCAATCCCTCTAAAAGAAAATTGAGATTGGCAAATATGCTACTTTTTAATCGTTTTGACAAAAATTCGGCGTCTCCTCCTGTTAAAATAACTGTTAAATCTTTGAAATACTGTTTATATTCTGTTAAAAGACCTTCTATTTCGCAAAATATCGCAAAACTAACCCCTACATGCATACTTTTTTCTGTGCTGTCTCCTATAAAATGTTCTGGTTCTTTTTGGCGCAATAAGGGTAATTTGGTTGTGTACTGATGCATAGCCTTGTATCGCATTTCTATTCCGGGTGCAATGGCACCGCCAAGGTAGTCGCCATTTGCACTAAGTATATCGTAAGTAATGCAACTGCCTGCATCTATAACCAAAACATTTTGGTTTGGGTACTTGGCATAAGCTGCGCTTACTAGAGCAATCCTATCTATGCCTAAGGTATTTGGTGTGGTGT
>JAOXRU010000226.1 GCA_025800395.1 Flavobacteriaceae bacterium | reverse complement strand
GTGAGCAAACAAACTGCTATAATTATTTTCGGTAAGATAATAAGGCAAGGCTTTCATGTCGTTAGTAACGTATTTTGACATGGCAAAACTTCCACCTACATTTGTAATAGAACCTAGAATAGCAGGCATCGCTCCAATGGATTTTCTACCATTGGCAAACCCTCGGGTGTACAACAAACAGTGTCCGTAAAGGCTATCCAAAAATGGAGTGTAACTAAATTCTATCTCAGGATTGATGATTTTACTATACTCTCCTGCAAAACTTTCTAGAATTAGAACCACTACGTTTTTCTTACCAATAGAGATGCTATCGTTAGGAGAAATCAGATGAACAGGATTGTAAATAGAAGCTAGTTCTGACTCATCTTTGTAAAAAGATACAGGCTTTAAATGTTGTTTATGCATCGTTCTCAAAAAGTTGAACGGTGTATTAACTACCAAAGAAATTTGGTTTGGTTTGTCGGTGTACTCTCCCGCATTGGTAACGGTTATAGGACGAGTGTTCCAAATAAAAGAGCCTCTAATGCTTATAATGGTAAGGAATATTCCCAAAAGAAATA
>JAOXRU010000219.1 GCA_025800395.1 Flavobacteriaceae bacterium | reverse complement strand
TTTAGCACTTCTAAACGTTCTTCACGCTGCGAACCGCCAACAAGCTCTCCTATTCCAGGAAACAAAACATCCATGGCTCTTACCGTTTTACCATCTTCGTTTAGACGCATATAAAATGCTTTTATAGAAGCCGGATAATCGAAAAGAATAACCGGACATTTAAAGTGCTTTTCTACCAAGTATCTCTCGTGCTCGCTTTGCAAATCGGCACCCCACTCTTCAATCACATAATCGAACTTCTTTTTTTTATTTGGCTTCGATTGCAATAATATATCTATTGCTTCGGTATAGCTCACTCGTTTAAAGTTGCTCTCTGTAACAAACCTTAACTTTTCTAAAAGCCCCATGGCACTGCGCTCTAGTTTTGGCTTACTTTGCTCTTCTTTTAAAAATCGTTCATCTAGAAACTGCAAATCATCTTTGCAATTTTCTAATATATATCCCAACACATATTTGATAAAATCTTCGGCCAAATCCATATTAGCATCCAAATCGTTAAATGCCACTTCTGGCTCTATCATCCAAAATTCTGCTAAATGACGAGAGGTATTCGAATTTTCTGCTCTAAATGTAGGGCCAAAGGTGTACACCTTTCCTAAAGCCATGGCATAAGCCTCTGCCTCTAGCTGACCAGAAACTGTTAAATTGGTTTCTTTACCAAAAAAGTCTTGCTTGTAATCTACAGCTCCCTCTTCGGTAAGT
>JAOXRU010000168.1 GCA_025800395.1 Flavobacteriaceae bacterium | reverse complement strand
AACCAACAAGGAAACAAGTTAATGGTTGATTCTTGAGTGCACTTGCTTCAATTGGTATACCAATAGCAATAGAACTTGTATAAAAAATGTTTGGAAAAGGACTTCAAGTAGATAAAACACCACCTCCTCCGTCACCAAATCCTTACTCTAATGTTTATCTTCCACAATCTGGCGGTCAATTTCCAATGTATCCACCCCCATTTTATGGTAACTGGGGAGAAACTATTGGAATGGGAAAGAAAACAGGCAAAGGTAAAAAGACTGGAAAGGGAAAAAAAGGCCAGGGTTTACTATTAGGAAAAAACAGTCCTTTCAGCGGGATCCCAATTCTTGGAACCATTTTGTAAATAAACCTCTATCAAACTTTGATCTCGAAAAATGGATTGATGATTTGGGGATAAAGTATTTCAGAAGTATTTACTCCAGAGATCGACTTCCAGAACAAATAAGAAAGAAAGAATGTGGTATAATTAATTTGGATTCAATAGAAGGTGAAGGAACGCATCG
>JAOXRU010000167.1 GCA_025800395.1 Flavobacteriaceae bacterium | reverse complement strand
TCCGCCTAATAAAAAAGACATAATTATGAATGTAAAAGATGTTTTTTTCTTAAATAAGCGCATTGCCAACAGCACCAAAGCTGTGAAAATCAACATCCCTGCTATTGTAAAAAATAAGATTGTTTTCATATATTAATTTTTTGTTGGATTATTATTTCTATAGGCATTTGACCAATTGTCTCGTGCTTCGTGCAAGCGTCTTCGTCTATACTTATTCTTTTCTGCTTCCATTTTGGCTAGTTCTTCCGCTGTTCTGATTTTTTCGATTATTTGCGCTTTGGAGTAGACGTTTTCCCATTTGGCCCGTATCTTCATCAGGTCATTCCCCCCAGCAATATCATGATATACAAAGCCCAATACCAGCGTAATCACATCATAGGTTTCTCTATCATCTTGACCAGAAGGGCGCAAATCAAATGTATCCGAAAATTTATGTGTAAAACGCACTCCTCCAGTACTATTCACCCTTATTTCTGTGTACACTTTTATGGATCTTAAGAGCCAGGTCAATTCGTTTAGGGCAACCTTCCAGGTGGCAAAGTTTTTGGGGTGATAAAATTGTAAAAACTGATCGAACATCTCTCCGGATGCCCTTTTTCCCCCAAGTTGCAAACTATCTCCTAGATCTTTTCTTATTATGTTAAAATCTTCTTTCCCATATTTAGGATGTTTTAAAACATGTTTTAATAAAAGCTCTTTTTCGTATTGCACCATAGCGGGGTCTTCGTTTATTTTTTGCAACAATCTCGGGCTATTGTCCAAAACAATCTGATGTTGCTGCAGCATCGATTTGATTCCAACTTCCACTAGATTGTGTGCTTCTCCATCCAAACCTAAGGCATTAGAAATGCCTCGTCGTACCCCATGTGCCCAGCCCGAACCTTTGTAATACTTGTTGCCTTTGGCCCACTGCATCAGATCATTGGCCCAGGTATCTTTTACAAATAACTCTTTTTTGGCGATACCCACCCATTCATCCACAAGACTATTGTTGGTG
>JAOXRU010000166.1 GCA_025800395.1 Flavobacteriaceae bacterium | reverse complement strand
ACCCTATCACAAGATAGGGATAGCAGCATGATAGCGATAAATAACCAAATTGTTTTTTTCATAGTAATTGTGTTTTTATTTTGTACGTAAAAACAGTTATAAAGATAAGTAATTTATGCGTATTGGGAGCTGTTATTGTCTGTAAGATTTCTTTTCTATCCCATTATATAGCTGCTTATTGGCGGAAATTAGGCTTACTAGATATTATTCTTTTTTTGCTTTAACTGCTTCCAACTGCTGTTTGATTTCTTCTGGAAACCAGGGTAAGACGGGATTCATTTTATAAGACCTATAGATATCGTCTGGGTAGTAAAAGTTCTTTCGTAATTCCAAGGAATCCAAGGCTTGCTCCCATAAGGTCTCGATTTTGTATTCGTGCAAAAGATCATGTTTGGTATCCACTACAAAATAGTATGCTTCTGAATAAGTTGTTTTTCCTCCAGATAATTCTATTTCATATCTAAACTTGTGTCCATAAATATAATAGTTATCTATTCCAATATAAGATACTCCGATCACACCTTTATTAATATTCTTATATTTAGGACTCCTTAAACTCCAACGATCTTCATTACTATTATACACCTTATAAGGTGTGTTTGTTCCCAAATAATAAGGTTTTATCAATGGGAGTTTGGCATAGCCAGCCCAGTTGTCTTCCCAATAAAAAGGGTCTATCCCATCCTCTTTGTACGGATTGGAAGAGATGACACCATGTTCTTTTACAAAATCTAATATATCGGTACCAGTTGTTCTTGCCTGAGGTCGTATGACATCTGTCCACAAATAGTATCCCCCTATAAGGAAGAAGACTCCCGCTACAAGCAGCAACAAGAGACCTAATTTGCCAGAGACCTTCTTTCGCAAAAGTTTTAAAACAAAAATTACGAAACTGCTAAAAAGCAATATCCCTGCTAGGGTAAAAAAAACGAATGTTTTCATGATGCAGATACTTGTTTTATTGCTTATAGTTGGTGTCTCACCAGCTATACTTATTCTTATTTTGCTTTAACTGCCTCCAACTGCTGTTTGACTTCCTCTGGAAACCAGGGTAAGACAGGATTCATTTTATAAGACCTATAGATATCGTCTGGGTAGTAAAAGTTCTTCGGTAATTCCAAGGAATCCAAGGCTTGCTCCCATTTTGACTCTTCAAAATACGTATATTTAAGGTCGTTTTTTGTATCTACCAAAAAATAAAAAGGTTTTACTATTTTATTATACCCATCTTCCCATTTTATTTCATATTCTTCATTGAAACCATAAATGTAATAATCCGAAGCTCCTATATATGCTATAGCGACAATACCATGAGATATCGTATTTGACCCCTCTAATCTTATGTCCCAGTCATCTTCATTTGCGTTATACACTGAATAAGGTGTAGTTGTCATTAAATAATAAGGTTTTATCAATGGGAGTTTGGCATAGCCAGCCCAGTTGTCTTCCCAATAAAAAGGGTCTATCCCATCCTCTTTGTACGGATTGGAAGAGATGACACCATGTTCTTTTACAAACTCCAGTATATCTGTGCCAGTTGTTCTTGCCTGAGGTCGTATGACATCTGTCCACAAATAGTATCCCCCTATAAGTAAGAAGACTCCCGCTACAAGCAGCAACAAGAGACCTAATTTGCCTGAGACCTGCTTTCGCAAAAGTTTTAAAATAAAAATTACGAAACTGCTAAAAAGCAATATCCCTGCTAGGGTAAAAAAAACAAATGTTTTCATGTATCAATTTTTGGTTGGATTGTTATTTCTATGCACATTTGCCCAATTGTCTCGTGCTTCGTGCAAGCGTCTTCGTCTATACTTATTCTTTTCTGCTTCCATTTTGGCTAATTCTTCCGCTGTTCTGGTTTTTTCGATTATTTGCGCTTTGGAGTAGACGTTTGTCCATTTGGCCCGTATCTTCATCAGGTCATTCCCCCCTGCAATATCATGATATACAAAGCCCAATACCAGCGTAATCACATCATAGGTTTCTCTACTGTCTTGACCAGAAGGGCGCAAATCAAATGTATCCGAAAACTCATGTGTAAAACGTACTTCTCCAGTACTATTTACCCTTATTTTTGTTTCTACGGCTATGGATCTTAAAAGCCAGGTCAATTCGTTTAGAGCAACCTTCCAGGTGGCAAAGTTTTTGGGGTGATAAAATTGTAAAAACTGATCGAACATCTCTCCGGATGCTCTTTTTCCCCCAAGTTGCAAACTAGATCGAATTTTTTCATCATTTCTAAAATCTTCTTTCCCATATTTGGGATGTTTTAAAACATGGTTTAATAAAAGCTTTTTTTCGTATTGCACCATAGCTGGGTCTTCGTTTATTTTTTGCAACAATCTCGGGCTATTGTCCAAAACAATCTCATGGTGCTGCAACATCGATTTGATTCCAACTTCCACTAGATTGTGTGCTTCCCCATCCAAACCTAAGGCATCAGAAATGCCTTGACGTACCCCATGTGCCCAGCCCGAACCTTTGTAATACTTGTTGCCTTTGGCCCACTGCATCAGATCATTGGCCCAGGTATCTTTTACAAATAACTCTTTTTTGGCGATACCCACCCATTCATCCACAAGACTATTGTTGGTG
>JAOXRU010000163.1 GCA_025800395.1 Flavobacteriaceae bacterium | reverse complement strand
AAACCTTAGGGGAGTTTCCAAAAATGGAAGGTTTAGAGCTTGCGTCTAAGGTGTCTACCAAAGAACCGTATTTCTACGGAAACAAAAATGCAAAGTATAAAGTTGCTGCGCTAGATTTGGGTGTAAAAAGAAACATATTAGAAAGTTTAGCCGAAAGAGATGTGTATGTAAAAGTGTTTCCGTATAATGCTTCTTTTGAAGAAATGAAAGCTTGGAATCCGAACGGGTACTTTTTGTCCAATGGTCCAGGAGATCCAGCACCATTAATAGAATCGCAACAAACAGCAAAGCAAATTTTAAAAGAGAATAAACCTGCCTTTGGTATTTGTTTGGGGCATCAGGTAATTGCTTTGGCAAATGGAATCTCTACCTTTAAAATGCACAATGGGCATAGAGGAATAAATCATCCAGTTAAAAACTTACTTACTGGCAAAGGAGAAATTACTTCTCAAAATCACGGCTTTGCAATTAGTAGGGAAGATGCAGAGAATAACCCAGATGTGGAAATCACCCATCTTCATTTAAACGACGATACGGTGGCGGGTATAAGAATTAAAGGTAAAAATTGTTTTTCTGTTCAATACCATCCAGAGGCATGCCCTGGTCCAAACGATAGCAAGTATTTGTTTGATATGTTTGTAGAAAATTTAGAAAAAAAATAAGGGTCTGAAAGTATAAATAGCATTCATTTAAAAGAAATCTTTTTAATTATGAGTATGATAATCAGCGTACACGCAAGACAAATTTTAGATTCTAGAGGGAATCCTACAGTAGAAGTAGATGTAACTACCGAAAACGGAATTGTTGGTAGAGCTGCTGTGCCATCTGGAGCATCAACAGGAGAGCACGAAGCTGTGGAACTTCGAGATGGTGATAAGGCTTTTATGGGAAAAGGAGTTTCCAAGGCAATTGAAAATGTTAACACGGTATTAGCAGAAAACCTATTGGGGTATTCTGTTTTTGAGCAAAGTGCAATCGATCAGTTTATGATTAAACTAGATGGAACTGCAAACAAATCTAAATTAGGAGCCAATGCCATATTGGGGGTTTCTTTAGCAGTGGCTAAGGCGGCAGCCAAAGAATTAAAATTACCATTGTATAGATATATTGGTGGCGTAAGTGCTAAAACACTTCCAGTGCCCATGATGAATATTATTAATGGAGGTTCGCATTCCGATGCGC
>JAOXRU010000160.1 GCA_025800395.1 Flavobacteriaceae bacterium | reverse complement strand
GATCTCCGGATATTATTTTTTTATTGACCATCCAAAACTGACCCGAAATTACTCGCGTTCATGGTAGTAACAACGAAAAGAAAATGAAAGACTTCATTTTACTTTGGCGCAAAAGATTGTAAGTTTTAAGTTTAGCAAAGGTTTATTGCACATCTTACATGTTTTGGGGTGTCCTGTGGTATAAAAGGCCCATCTATAAAGCCATAGGGATTCTTGTTCCACTTACTTTGGCGCTGGGATTCCATGTTCGACCCTCTAAAACTCCTAAGAACAAACCTTGACATCCTACAATAGCTGCAGTACACCGTAAAGATTGCAAGGTAGAACAACAGAATCTATTTGCATTTTGGCGGACTTCAAGTCAACGAATTTTTAACCGCATTGACGTCACTTCCCATAACTGAAATTCTTTGGTCAACGGATTCCGGATATTACTTCCTATTGACTATCCAAAACTGACCCGAAATTACTCGCGTTCATGGTAGTAACAACGAAAAGAAAATGGAAGACTTCATTTTACTTTGGCGCAAAAGATTGTAAGTTTTTAAAAGTTAAGCGGAGGTTTATTGCACATTGTCGGGGTGTCCTGTACCCCGACCGTGTGTGTGCATG
>JAOXRU010000157.1 GCA_025800395.1 Flavobacteriaceae bacterium | reverse complement strand
TACGGTAAGACATACCCCATTGTGTGCTACACTTTGATCTATTTTTAGGCTAGAAGTAATATCGGACCGAATACTTAAATGAATATTACTGCCTTCTTCCTTTATTTTATGTACCTTGCCCAAGGTTTCAATTATACCAGTAAACATATTATTTAATTAAGTAGTTTTGCAATACCAAAGGTAGAAATTTAAGGTCGGGAATATGCATAAAGAAGCAAAAATAAAAATAGGAATATCGGTAGGAGATTTAAATGGAATTGGTTGTGAAGTAATTTTTAAAACCTTTGCAGATAGTAGAATGTTAGATTTTTGTACACCTGTTCTATTTGCTTCCAACAAGACTATTTCTAATCTGGCTAGAAAATTAGGGTTTAAAATACCTTTTAATGGTGTGCGAGACATCAATCGACTTATCGATGGTAAAATTAATGTGGTAAATGTTTGGAAAGAAGTTCCTGCCATCCGATTTGGAGAAGAAACCGAAGAAGGTGGCAAATATGCAATTAACTCTTTACGCACAGCAGTAAAAGCTTTAAAGGAAAACCAGATTGATGCTTTGGTTACTGCTCCAATTAGCAAAAACAATATTCAAAGCGAAGATTTTAAATTCCCTGGACATACCGATTTTCTCGCACAAGAATTGGAAGGGGAAAGCTTAATGTTTATGGTAACCGATAAGCTAAAAGTTGGTTTGCTTACCGATCATGTTCCTGTTAGCGAAGTAGCCAACCATATTACTACCAAGCGTATTAACGATAAAGTACAAACTATGATGCATTCTTTGCGAAAAGATTTCGGTATTCTTAATCCAAAAATTGCTTTGCTCGGT
>JAOXRU010000150.1 GCA_025800395.1 Flavobacteriaceae bacterium | reverse complement strand
TAGCAAATGTCTCTTGTGGTTTTGATGTGCTTGGTCTTTGTCTCGAAGCCGTAGGCGATGAAATGTATATACGTACTGTTGCCGAAAAAGGGGTGCGCATTACAAAAATAACAGGACAAGACCTGCCGTTGGAAACAGACAAAAACGTAGCCGGCGTGGCGGTTCTTGCCATGTTAGATAAAATCGAAAACAGTATTGGTTTCGAAATAGAAATTCACAAAAAAATAAAACCAGGAAGTGGAATAGGAAGTAGTGCAGCTAGTTCTAGTGCAGCCGTATTTGGCGTAAATGAATTATTAGGTAAGCCATTTAATTCTAAAGAATTGGTGCAATTTGCCATGGAAGGAGAAGCTTTAGCTAGCGGAGCAGCGCATGCCGACAATGTAGCACCAGCCATATTTGGTGGATTTACCTTGGTACGCAGCTACGAACCATTAGATATTGTAAGTATACCCACTCCAAAAGATCTTGTAGCCACAGTGATCCACCCACAAATAGAATTAAAAACCAAAGATGCCCGAGCAGTTCTCAAACAACAAGTGCAACTAAAAGACGCTATTATCCAATGGGGAAATGTTGGTG
>JAOXRU010000117.1 GCA_025800395.1 Flavobacteriaceae bacterium | reverse complement strand
AGAGTTTATTGATGTGGGCGTAGATTATCTCACAGCTAAAATGCCAGTAACTCCTAGAGTACACCAACCAGATGGAGTGTTGCATGGGGGCGCATCTGTGGCCTTGGCGGAAAGTGTTGGAAGTTGTGCAGCTTTTGTGTTTTTGGATACGCCAGATATAGCTGTTCGAGGTATAGAAATTTCTGGTAATCATGTGAAAAGTTTAACAGATGGTTTTGTTTTTGCTACAGCAAAATTGTTACACAAAGGAAGAACAACGCAACTATGGGACATTAAGATTACCAATGAATCAGATCAATTGGTTTCGTTTTGTAAGTTATCAACCATCTCTATTCCAAAAAAAGTTTAGTGGATACGAACATACTTCAACAAATAAAAGAGCAGTACGATCGCAATTTTCCTTTTGTGATCTATCGAAAACCCAGACAAAAAGAAATTGTACTGTTATTACAAACCGATGATAATTGCTATAAAGATGATAATTTAGGGCAGGCTGGTTTTGCAATGGCTCCTTTTGACAATTCTTTAGAAACGGTTCTTATTCCATTGCACAAAGCTACACTTTATCGTTTTCCCATAGATGGTACGAATGAAGTAAAGAATAAATATAGTTTTAAAGAGAATAAACAAGAATATAGGCAAGACTATATAGCAAAATTACAGGAAACAATTGGTGCTATTCGGGATGGAGATCTACAAAAGATTGTTTTTTCTAGAAAAGAAGTTTTAAACATAGAATCTTTAGATATTCTACAAACGTTTCAAAACCTTGTTACTGCATATCCTTTAGCAATGGTTTATTGCTGGTATCATCCGAATTATGGAGTCTGGTTAGGTGCAACACCAGAAACACTTTTTACTTATAAGCAAGGGTATTTTGCAACTATGGCCTTAGCCGGAACGAGAAAGTTGTCTAAAAATAGAAATACGCCTTGGGGTATAAAGGAGTTAGAAGAACAAAAAATGGTTACCGACTATATCGTAAAGCAATTACAAAAACAACAAATAAAATCTACAATTGGCAAGCTA
>JAOXRU010000107.1 GCA_025800395.1 Flavobacteriaceae bacterium | reverse complement strand
CGGCACATAACAATGCATACACCCTAATCTCTGGCACCTCCGCAGCTACACCTGGAGTAAGTGGCACCTTAATGCTTTTACAACAATATTATTTCGAGAAATTCGAAAAGCACATGCTTGCAGCTACTCTAAAAGGCTTGGTTTTGCATACTGCGGATGATTTAGATGTTCAAGGGCCAGATCCGAAAACAGGATGGGGTGCCATTAATGCCAAAACCGCAGCTGAAACAATTAAAAACAAAGATATACGAACCCAAATTGCAGAATTGGAACTAAAGGAAGGAGAAACTTACCGTTATAGCGTTACATCCGACGGCCAAAACCCTTTATATGCTTCTATTTCTTGGACTGATGCTCCAGGAAAAATTATGGTAAACAAACTAAACGACACTACTGCCGCTTTGGTTAACGATTTAGATATTCGCATTTACAAAAATGGCGAAGCGTATTATCCTTGGAAACTACAATTGCACCAACTACAACGCAATGCAAAAAAAGGAGATAATAAAGTAGATCCTTACGAACGCATACAATTAGAGCAAGCAGAAGGAACCTACGATATTGTAGTTAGTCATAAAAACAATTTACAAGGCGGAAAACAAGCATTTTCCCTAATTGTAAGTGGTATTGATCTTGGTATAGCCGAACAAGAAAAAATTGAAGAAGAGGAGAGTTTCGACCCTTTTTCTGCGGCTATAAATATAAGTGTTACACCTAATCCATCCACCGATTTTATTAAGGTAAACAATTATCGCATGCAAAAAGGATCGGTTTATAAGATTATAAGTGCAGGAGGAACTATTGTAGATTCTAATGCGTTCGAGAATTTTAAGCCTATAGATGTTTCTACCTTGCCCCAAGGAATGTATGTGCTTTTACTCCAAGACGACACTCAATCGGTTACCCAAAAATTTTATAAAGAATAATACAATCTAAAACATGTTTTCTTTTTTTATCTGGCTATATGTCTAATTTCGTGTGCTTCCAATAAAGGATCATTTCGAAAACGCAATAGAATTTGAGCTACCGTAACCACATCTTTTTCACAATAGGTAATAATTCTATCGATATCTCCTTCTTCATAATACACTTGTCGTACCTGACTCCCGTCTATATCGTCTTTAGGAGAAGGAATTTGCAATATACTGGTTAGTAATTTTACAGAAGTATAATGCTTATAATCGCCAAATTTCCATAATTCCATGGTGTCTAAGTGCGGAACTTCCCATGGCTTTTTTCCAAACAAGTTAAGCTTATTGGGCAAACTAATGCCATGTATAATGCATCTTCTTGCAATATAGGGAAAGTCGAATTCCTTGCCGTTATGTGCACACAATAGCTGATTTGGCTTAGAAAAATTATCTGCTAACATTTGCTTAAAATCTAGTAACAATTGTTTCTCCTCTCCAAAAAAAGAAGTTACCCGAAACTTTCGCTCTGGTAGTAACTGTGAAAAATACCCAATAGAAATACATACTATTTTGCCAAATTCTGCCCAGATTCCTGCCCTTTCGTAAAATTCTTCTGCTGCTCTTTCTTTGCGCTGATAGGCAGTTTTATGGGCGTACAAATCTTGCATTTCCTCTGTAAGATCGGAAAAACTAGCATGCTCTGGCACCGTTTCTATATCTAAAAACAGTATGTTTTGCAATACAATGCGTTCCATAACTATCTCTTTAGATTCAATTTACCACTTTTTACGGTAACTACCATATTCTTCTGTTAAATACTAATTGCAAAACAAACCCTATAGAATTACCAAGTGCTATACCAATTGGCCTGCATCCAAAAAACGTGCTTTGCACTACCAGTTCCAAGTTTTCCTAGTCGGTACTGCACCCCAAGTTCAAACTTGCTTTTAGAGGCTAATAATTTCCCAAATACTGGCGTAAGTCGTATTTCCAATTGGTAGGCCCCATCGTTAAAAGCGTTTAAATATTCATTACCAAGTTTAAAGTACCATTCTTTTGGATCTAAACGATGGCCATTAAGCGGAATTTCGGTACGCCATCGATATCGAAACCGCCATACCGTAGACCGATTGGACTGTATTCTTTGGTCTGCAGCAATACGATGCGCCAGTCGCAGATGCTGTATTTGTTGTTTTATACCTATTTGCTGTGCAAACACCTGAGAAAACAGGCCTTCTCTCCAACGCACCCCATATCCAAATCCCAAACTGGTTTGCACCCCTATTTTCTTAGTTCCGGTAACCACTATATCGTACAACTTATAGGGAAACTGTTCTTGGCTTGGTGGTTTAAAAACACCTTTCGCCAATGGAAATCGCATTTCCAATTTTGTATTGATCTTCCAGTTGTTCTCCAATTTTTTGGTTAGATTAACACTAGGCATTGCACCATATTCATATATCGACTGACCTATAGCCAAATACCCCATAAAAAACCATATAAAACCCGCTACAATCTGCTTCATTAAAATTCTAAATGATCGGAAGCTTGCTCCACGAAAACAGCTTTCTTTAAAAAATTGCCTTTTTGGTCGAACAAGTATTCTATTTGTTGTTGTTTGGTTCGAACAACCAATTCATATCGCAACCGAACATGGCTCTTTTGTTTTCCCTCTCGAATCCATAAAACCAAAGCCTTTTTGCTTCC
>JAOXRU010000099.1 GCA_025800395.1 Flavobacteriaceae bacterium | reverse complement strand
CACGTAATCTATTGCATTCTTCATTGAAAGCATCAGTATGTGCATGATGGATCATTGTTTTCAGCAAACAATCTTTATAGCGATTATCCGTGTGGCTGTGGAAATGCAACAGTAAGCCAGTGTTAGTTGGTTTTCTGTACACCTGTGTTTAAATCTGTGTACCATTCTTGATTATTTCCATACCAATAAACGGGATCTTGTTGTAAACGGGAACCTCCATCGTAAAAGAGAGATTGGGGTGGAGACTGTTAAGAGTAGTAAGGAAATCTGCCGCAGCTTCAGTGCTAGGCATTTTGGCCAGGGTATCATCAACATATCGTCTGTATAGTGTGGGCATTACACCATCGCGAGTGAGCTTGTCTTCAAGATGGCACATGAAGACATTCGCCATTAAAGGGCCAAGGGGCGAACCCATAGCCACACCATCTACTTGTTCGTACAATTGGCCGTTGAATTGAAAGAGGTGGTTGGTAGTGGCGATTTCAAGAAGTCTGGCAAGTTGTTCCTTTTGTAGGCTTTTTATTTTTTTTTAACATTTTTAAAGTTTCAAAATGTTAGCAAAAGGTATTTTATCGCAACTTTTTATAGTTAAATGTTTACAGAAATCGCTCCTTATTCGTATCCATATTATCAAGGGTGAAATTGGATAACTTGCTTTTGGAAACCCA
>JAOXRU010000077.1 GCA_025800395.1 Flavobacteriaceae bacterium | reverse complement strand
GGTTTGGCTTAATGGTTTCAATTTTAATGGTTTTGGTAAACTGTACCCCGCCAACGGTAACTTTAGCGGTGTAGTTTCCTGTAGGTGCTTCACTATCGGTTCCCATATGGAAATTGTATACCTTATCTACACTTTTTTTCTTTACAAGTTGTTCTACTACCTTGCCGTATGGGTCTATAAGCTCTATTTTTACAGGGTGGTTTGCTGGTAGTGGATTGGCTTTATCGTGTAGCATAAAGCTTAAATATATATCGTCTCCAGGACGCCATACACCGCGCTCTCCGTATATAAAGCCTTTAAGTCCTTTTTGTAAACGAACTCCAGCAACATCGAACTTAGAAACAGATAATGTATTACCATCGTTTAATTTAACATAGGTTTTTTGCCCATTATGAGAAACTATGGCAAAATAGGCATTGGTATTGCTGTTTATAAAAACATGCCCTTTTTCATTGGTCTTTTTTGTTTGAATTTGTTGTTGTTGGTAGTTAAATAAGCTAACCGATGCATTGGAAATTGGCGCAGTATCTAAAAGATTGTTTACTGCAATAAAATAAGAGCTATTGGTTCCTTTTTTTACAGTAACTCCTATATTAGAGGCAAGTATGTTTTGTCCTTTCTTTTTGTTATAAAAATAAGAGGTATGGCAAGGATTGTCTCTTTC
>JAOXRU010000061.1 GCA_025800395.1 Flavobacteriaceae bacterium | reverse complement strand
ATACCCTGATGCCGCAATTCTATTCCACTTACATTATAAGCAAACGGCTTTTTAAACATCGTATTCTTTTTTAAGATAATATGCTTAGACTGATAATCGAAAACTATTTTAAACCTTCTTAAAACTGCACCTCCAACGCTCCCATTGCGACCTATCTTGTTTTTCATAGGTAAAAAATACTGGCGATCTGGAAAAGAAACTACAGGCTCCTTTAAGGAAAATTCCCCGAAATGCAAATAATCGTATTTTCCTCGAAACCCAAAAATATTTCCACTTAAACCACGCCCTAAGAAGTCCTCGAAAGATTTTTGCGGAACCTGAAGTTGAAGTGCTTCATCGGCAAACAACCAAATAGCATCGCTACTCCCTGTATCTATTAGAAGTTTTACATTATTAGATCTATCTAAATTAGATGTGGTTGCCATAACATATGCCTTATTTCTATAAATTTCTATTGGTAATTCTTCACAACTATTGCAAAGTTTTTTACGATAATGTCTTCGGTTAATTAATTTAAGCTTCTTAGCACTATAATTAATTTCCACTACAAAATCTCTAAACAAGTCGAAACCTATCATACCATGAACTGCTACACCTAAGGAGGGAGACAAATTAATATCTTTATCCATAACCAAGAACAAATCTTGATATATATTTTGTGCTTTTCCTATACGCATTTTATTCGCAGTAGACCGAAAAGCCTGAACAGGACCATTGCTACCTAAACCTTGTATTTTTATCGGATTCAGATTGGAAAGCGCAACAGAATCTTGCTCGGAAATATTAAACAAAATAGGCCTACTTACACCTGTATCTAAAATAAAAGAAAGGGAAGTTCCATTCACCTCTACTGGGACTACAATAAGATTATTTACTAGATTAAAACGAATGGTACTATGCTTGACATCCTCGGGTAAATAAAAGCGTTGTGCCTTGGTAAGCATAAAAACACTCAAAAACACCAAAAACAATACATTTTTTTTCATAACACTGCTTTTTCTTGTTCAGAAATTTGGGAAATTACAACTCTAAAGCCTCAGAATTGACTTAAGATACAAAAAACCAATCTTATACACAAAACTTTAACTAGGAATTGGCTTAGCTCCCAAAATCTGTAGAAAGCCCACGACTCATCGCTTTCATTCTGCAACATGCTTTCTACTATTATAAAAAAACAGCATAATTATCTAAGAAAAAATATATTCGGCACGAGAAGCTTAAAAAATATTTTGCAACTTTGCCCCGATAAACTAAACCAATTCATTATGCCAAATATATCCACCAAAGGAACCGCGATGCCGCAATCTCCAATTCGTAAATTGGTACCATATGCCGAGGCTGCTAAAAAGAAAGGAAAAAAAGTTTTTCATTTAAATATTGGGCAACCAGATATTCAAACTCCTCAAATAGCTTTAGATGCGGTAAAACAAAACAATATAAACGTACTTGCCTATTCGCGTAGCGAAGGATCTGATATTTATCGTGAGAAATTAGCAAAATACTACGCACAACACCAAATACAAGTTACTGCAAAAGACATTGTAGTTACTACAGGTGGTAGCGAGGCACTTATGTTTGCAATTGGCACCATTGCGGATCAGGGTGACGAAATCATAATTCCAGAGCCATTTTATGCCAACTATAACGGTTTTGCTACTGCTTCTGGCGTAAAAGTTGTTCCTGTAGTTTCGAAAATAGAAGACAATTTCTCCCTTCCGCCAATAGCAGAATTTGAAGCATTAATTACCCAAAACACTAAGGCTATACTTATTTGCAACCCAGGTAATCCGACTGGATATTTATATACTGAAGCAGAAATAAAACAGCTTTGTTCGCTAGCAAAAAAACACAATATCTTTTTAGTTGCCGATGAAGTGTATCGGGAATTTGCCTATGAAGGGGTACAGCATTACTCCATACTCTCGCAGTTAGGCATGGAAGAATATGCCATAGTAATCGATTCGGTTTCGAAGCGATATAGCATGTGTGGTGCGCGTATTGGCTGTCTCGTGTCTAAAAACACTGCCGTTATAGACACTGTTTTAAAATTTGCACAAGCACGATTATCACCTCCTACCTATGCACAAATTGCAAGTGAAGCAGCCTTAGATACTCCAGCTTCTTATTTTAAGGATGTAAAAGAAGAATACAGCGAAAGGAGAAATACGTTAATTCAAGCCTTAAAAACCATTCCCAATTTAAAAGTAGCGAAACCAAAAGGGGCGTTTTATTGTATAGTAGCACTTCCAGTACAAAATGCCGAAAAATTTGCACAATGGCTACTTGAAGACTTCTCTGTTGACAACGAAACAGTTATGGTTGCCCCAGCAGCAGGATTTTATGCTACCAAAGGAATGGGAATGAACCAAATTCGAATAGCGTACGTACTTAATAAAGAAGATTTATTAAAATCGGTTGAAATTATTAAACAAGCATTAGCAGTATATCCTAATTAATGGTTTTAAAGGAACAAGTATCTCTAGCACCATACACTACTTTTGGTGTACCGGCGAAGGCATTTCAATTTTGCGAGGTTATTAGCAGTTCGGAATTACAATCTTTGCTGCTATCTGCCGCAACAAAACCAATACTTGTTCTTGGTGGAGGTAGCAATATACTTTTCACCAAAGACTTTGAAGGAATGGTTATTCATCTCCAAAACAAAGGCATAACTATAGTAGAAGAAACCACAGATTGGGTAACAGTAGAAGCAAAGGCTGGAGAAAACTGGCATCAGTTTGTATTGTGGTGTATCGAACAAGATTTTGGCGGAGTAGAAAATTTATCCCTAATTCCTGGTAATGTTGGCACCGCACCCATTCAGAACATAGGTGCCTATGGTGTAGAACTTCAGGATGTATTCCTAAGGTGTACTACCATGCATATTACTACTGGAAAAGAGGTGATATTCCAAAAAGAAGAATGCGAATTTGGGTATAGAGATTCCATTTTTAAAGGAATCGTAAAAGGTCAATATATTATTACTAGCGTACAATTTAGATTAACCAAGAACAACCACAAATTACACATCTCTTATGGTGCAATTGCCAGTGAACTGGCAAAAAACAACATAGAAAACCCA
>JAOXRU010000057.1 GCA_025800395.1 Flavobacteriaceae bacterium | reverse complement strand
TAGCTTTATATGGTGTTTGTTTGCTAAGTTTCGAAGCGTTTTCTCAAATCCTTTTTTGTTGTCGTGTTTCAAAATCAAAAGAGATCCTCTATTAAAAGTACTGCCTCTAGTGGTAAATGGTTTATGGTTGTGACGCACCTTTATTCCCGCTTGCATAATTGCAGCTAAAAACCGGGCATCGTTCATGCTTTCCCATTTGGCTATATAGCCCATAGCTGTTACAGACTTGTTTTTAATATTTTGCTTTTGAAACGCCTTTGTAATTATAGGCGTATTGGTGGCTACTGCTTTTAAACCATAAGCATAAGGGAGCGTCCATGCAGTAATATCATAGGTTAAAGAATCGGAAACCTTAGTCTGTGGTTCAAATAATACATCTACCAATGTGCCTTTGGGTTGATCTGTAGAGACCACAAGATTACTACCGCTTAATTGTGCAGTTCCAATAGTGCCTTTACCAAAAACGTACCCTTTTATTTTACTATTTTGGGTGCTTTTATAATTAATTTCATGTGCCGCTAACAACTGTTGTAGTGCATTAATTTTCTTTGGGTTACCGTAAACTACATAATTCTTGTATTTGTGGTTTTTATTGCTGTAAAAGTTCCGAAACTCGGTATTTAGTTGCGTATGGTTTTTTCCGGCTACTTCCACCGTAGACAAACCTGTAGTATGGTGGTGA
>JAOXRU010000006.1 GCA_025800395.1 Flavobacteriaceae bacterium | reverse complement strand
AAACGACAAAACCAAAGCGGCGCGATTTTCGTTTCTTATGGTGGTACCGCTTATCTTAGGAAAAATTGCAAAAGATATCTTTAGCGGAGAACTCGCCTACGAATCGCAACAGCTTATTCCACTAGGTTTTGGCTTTGTGGCAGCCTTTATAGCAGGACTAATTGCCTGTACTTGGATGATTGCGCTGGTAAAACGAAGCAAACTTAGCTATTTTGCCCTCTATTGCCTTATCGTTGGAATAATTGCTATTTTTGTAAGCTTCTAAGGCAAATGTAAATGAGTGCAGACGATTATAAAAATGGGCAATTGTTGCTTATAGACAAGCCCTTGGAATGGAGTTCTTTTCAGGCGGTAAACAAAATCCGATGGGTACTTAAAAAGGCATACGGCCTAAAGAAAATAAAAGTAGGACATGCTGGCACTCTAGACCCCCTAGCCACCGGGCTACTGCTAATATGCACTGGAAAATTTACCAAGAAAATTACCGAATTGCAAGGACAAGCAAAGGAATATACTGGTGTAATATGCCTAGGAGCAACCACTCCTTCGTACGATCTAGAAACCGAAATAGACCAAAGACAAGATATTACACACCTTAGTGAAGCGCAAGTGCGCGAGGCGACTTCCCAGTTTATAGGAGAAATACAACAGAAGCC
>JAOXRU010000494.1 GCA_025800395.1 Flavobacteriaceae bacterium | reverse complement strand
TTTTCTTACCAACAGGAATGCTATATAATATGTTTAATAATGTAAGAAACCCAATCCAAAGAAAAGAGGTTCTGCTAAAGCGCACCATGTAAAGAATGCTAGATGTCAATGCAATTGTGTTTAGGAATAATAGTATTTTGTTAAAGAGGGTAGTCCAACGCAAATATGTTTTTGGTAGTAAATAGTATTTGATAAAATTATAACTAAAGAGACTGCTAAAAAAAATGAAATAAAGAATGTTGTTATTCGGTTTTAGAGAAAGTAAATGGTAGTTAATAAGACTAAGTGCAGTTACGGCTAGAGCAACATGAATGCTAGATTTTATATAAAAAAACAAAAACTTATTAACCATCTCCATCTTCCAAAAATAAACAATATAAAGGAGCAAATTCGCTTTCGTTAACAAGTTTAAATACGGAATTATCTAAGCGCTGTATTATAAGGGTTTTTATGTGTATTTTTGTTGGTAAATCTAATTTTTAACAAAAACTAGCGAAACTTATGCAAATCGAATCTTTTGCAAGTAGACATATAGGGCCTAGCGCAGGGGAAACTAATAGAATGTTAGAAGCAATTGGGCTAACTGCTCTAGAGGAATTGGTTCATGAAACCATACCAGATAATATTCTTTTAGAGAAAAATCTAAAACTAGATCCTGCCATGACAGAAGTCGAATATCTAAATCATATTCAAGTTTTGGGAGAAAAGAATAAGTTGTTTAAAACGTATATTGGGTTAGGGTATCACAATACGTTTACACCTTCTCCCATTAAACGTAATATCTTAGAGAATCCTGGTTGGTATACTGCTTACACCCCATATCAGGCCGAAATAGCACAAGGTCGTTTAGAAGCCTTGTTAAATTTTCAAACCATGATTTGCGATCTTACAGGTATGGAATTGGCTAATGCCTCCTTGCTAGACGAAGCTACTGCGGCGGGAGAGGCAATGACGATGTTGTTTGGGTTGCGATCCAGAGCACAAAAAAAAGAAGGAATAAAGAAGTTTTTTGTAGACGCAGAATGCTTGCCGCAAACTATAGCGGTTTTAGAAACAAAAGCAAGCCCTTTAGGTATAGATTTGGTGATAGATAATTTAGATAAGTTTGATGCTTCTGCTGAATATTTTGGAATATTGGTGCAATATTCTGGAAAACATGGTCAGATTAAAGATATACGACCCTTGTTAGAAAAATCGCAAGAGGCTTCTATAAAAACAGCGGTTGCGGCAGATATACTAAGTTTGGTGTTGTTAGAGGCGCCAGGTAAATTTGGTGCAGATGTAGTAGTTGGGACTA